>JAYEJQ010000026.1:0-17647 GCA_034660735.1 Patescibacteria group bacterium
AATTTTTTAACATCACATAACACCTGCATATGTGGTTCCAGAAATTTACATTTATTAAATTTTCTCTTTCGCTATCGCTCAAAGAGAAATAATAATAAGGAGTATAAATTTCTTCCACCCAAATTTTGAAAATGATATAATTATATAAGAAGTTTTCAAAACTTCGCATCATACGGAAACGTTATGTGAAATAATTTTTTTTCGCTATTTAGATGGAAACCGCCAGCAGATTATCCTTAGAGAAAGCCTTTTTTGTTTAACAAAAAAAACAAATTTCCAAACGCAAAATTTAAAAAAACAATTTGAATATTCAAAATAAGATTAATTAATTTAACCAAGCGGGACGTTTTTATTTTGGAACGAGTAGGACATTTCTATATTGGTTTGACAACTGATACAATGACTTGACATAAAATTATATTGGGTATATACTTAAAACATAATTTATTTAACTAAAATTATTATGCCAAATTTTGACAAAACAGGTCCTGCTGGCAAAGGTCCTGCAACAGGACAAAGACAAGGTCATTGCGTTGAAAACCAGCAATCAAATTCTTTTATTGGCGGTTTTATGCGATGCTGCCGAGGTTACGGAAGGAGAATTAGAGGAAGATTTTTTCAAAATCAGAATTCTCTTGAAGATCAGGAAAAATTTTTGGAAAGCGAATTGCAGTCTGTTCGCGACGTTAAAAAAAAGACTGAAGAAGAAAAATAATGCCGCGCCCAAGATTATGCAGAAGAATCGGATCTAATCCAAATGTGATTTTTTATAAGCCGCAAGGAATTCCTTTGAAAAATTTGAAAGTTATAGAGATATCCCTTGAGGAATGGGAGGCATTGAGGCTTAAAAATGTGGAAAATTTAGACCAAAATCGATCTGCAGAAAAAATGCGCACATCGCAAAGCACTTTTCAGAGAATATTTATTGGCGCGCAAAAAAAAATAAGTTTTGCTATTATCAATGGGATGGCGATTAGGATTGCAAAAAAATAAGGAAGCAATATGCTTCCTTCTTTTTTTGTGCGCAAAATATTTTATAGTTATTCATTGATTTTATTCAACGTCGGCGTTTGTGTAAAAATTGCTCACATCTTCGCATTCGTCAAGCGCTTCATACAGTTTTTTGATTGAGGCTCTGTTTTTTTTGCCTTCTATTTTTTTTAATTTTTTTGGAATATATTCAATCTGCGCGTATTCTGTTTTTATATTTTTGCCATCTAAATATTCTTTAACTTTTTGTAAATTTTTTATTTCGGTATAAATTATAGTTTCTTTATTTTCTTTTTGTATATCATCAGCGCCTGAGTCAATCAACTCTAATTCAAATTCGCTTTTATCTAAATTCACATTTTCAAATTCGCTGTTTATTATTCTAACTACTCCTTTTTTTTCAAAATGCCATGACACGCTATTTTTTCCGCCAAGGGAACAATTAAATTTAGAAAAAATATGCCTAATTTCTGAGATTGACCTGTTTTTATTGTCAGTTAAACTTTCTATAATAAAAAAAGTCCCAGCAGGCCCGAATGCTTCGTAAACTATCTTTTCTAATGCCGCGCCTTTTAATTCGCCTGTTCCACGCTTGATCGCGCGTTCAATATTATCTTTCGGCATATTAACCGTTTTTGCTTGATCAATCGCGATTCTCAATTTAAAATTAGCGTTCGGATCTCTGCCATCGCGCGCGGCAACAGTTATGTTATTTCCAAGTTTAGTGAAAACAGCGCTCCTTTTTTGATCAGCCGCTCCTTTCTGCCTTTTAATTGTAGACCATTTGCTGTGCCCAGACATAAAAGTTAAAAAGTAAAAATGAAAAACTAAAAACAACAGTTAAAAACTAAAAATTGAATTAAGAATTATGAATAATTTACAATTTAATTTTTATAAAATTTCTTTTTCCTTTTTGAATAATTTTCCATTTTTGATTTATTAATACATTTTTCGCAATATCTTTTATAATTCTTTCGTCAAATTTAACTCCGCCTTGTTCTACCACCCTTCTTGCCTCATTCTTAGAAGAGCATAATTTTGTTTTTACTAATAAATCTAAAATATTAATTGCGTATTCTTTTTTTTTAACCAATTCCTTTTTATTATTTTTTAATTTCAATTTTAACCATTCATTTTTTATTTTTATCTCTTTAATGCCTGTCGGGGTTTTATGTTTTTGATGAATATTTTTAAAATATTCTTCGGCTTCGCGCGCGTTTTTTTCACCGTGATAAATTTTAACAATTTCTTTGGCAAGTTTCATTTTGACATCTCTTGGATTTATTTTTTCGTTTTTTAGATTTTGAATCATCTCTTTTATTTCAGTCATTGGAATGTCTGTTGCTAATTCAAAATATTGAATTATCATTTCATCGCGCATAGACATAATTTTGCCATAAATTTCTTTTGGATTATCCGTGATACAAATAATATTTCCCCAACTTGTGCTCATTTTTCTGCCGTCAAGTCCGTCCATCAATTTTAAAGTTAAAATGTTTTGCGGTTTTTGTCCGTATAATCGCTGTAATTCTCGTCCAGCCAAAACATTAAAAAGTTGGTCACTGCCGCCAATCTCTATATCAGATTTTATTGCAACGCTGTCATAACCCTGCATTAAAGGATAAAGTGTTTCGCGTAAAGAGATTCGCGTTCCTTCTTTAAAACGTTTTGAAAAGTTTTCTCTGTCTAAAATTTGTGCTACTGAAAAAACGTTTGCCTGTTTGCAAATATCATAATAGTTCAATTTGCCAAGCCATTCGCTGTTATAATGGATTTCCGTTTTTTTAATGTTAAAAATTTTTCCTATTTGTTTCAGGTAGCCGCGCATATTTTCGTTAACTTGTTTTTTGCCAAGCATCGGTCGTTCAGAATCTTTATCTGACGCGTCTCCGATTAAAGCGGTGAAATCGCCGACGATTAAAACAATCTGATGCCCTAATTCTTGAAATTTTGCCAGTTTTCTCATTGTGGACGCCCTGCCTAAATGAATTTTCGGACCAGTGGGATCAACGCCGTGCTTTATCTTTAATTTCTTACCGCTCGCCATTTTTTCTTCCAAGCTTTTTTTTACAATCAGATCAACTGTTCCGCGAGTTAATATTTCATCAATTTTATTTTTATCAGTTATAATTTTTGACATATAATTTTTTTAAGTCATTTTTAATAATAATATCAGATAAGCGAAAAAAATCAAGACGTTGAGATTGATTTTTTTGCGCGATTTTGTTATATTTAAGTAAAAATAAAAAAATCAAGAATAAAAATAAAAACAACAAAAATAAAAAAAGGAGGGTATTATGATAGGCGCGAAAAATAAAATACTTGGTTTATATTTAAATGAAACAAAAAAATTTAAAAAATTAACGGAAGATGTGGAAATTGAATTGGGCCGTCAATTTAAAGTTGAGCATAATATTGATGCTTATAAAAAATTAATAAATCACAACTTATGGTTAGTTGTGATGATATCTTATAGATTTATTGGAACTACTGAATTACTGGATTTGATTCAAGCAGGAACAGAAGGGCTATTAAACGCAACTAAGCGTTTTGATTACAGATTTAATAATCGGTTGTCAAAATATGCAAGTCCGTGGATAGAACAATCAATAAAAAATGAAATAATGTATAATAATAAGGATTTTCCTATGAGAGTGCCTGTGAATGTGCAAATGATGTATGGAAATCTAAATAAAAGTATTCGTTATTTCAAAAATAAATATCAACGAGAGCCTGAATGGCATGAAATTATAGACGAGATGGGTTTAATAGAGGATAAAGTAAATCCGATTTTTTTTAAATTTAAAAATGTATTTAATCCTATATCTTTAGATTCGCCTATAAGATATAAAAAAAACGAAAGAGGGAATAGAAAGGCGAGAGAAAAATCCGAAGTTATCGGAAAAGATGTTTTTACCGCCGAACAATTATTAGAAATTAAAGACGAATTAAGCAGAATAATAAAAAAGATTTTGCGCAAAAGCAAGGCAAGATTTTCGAAAAAAAGTTATGAGATTTTTTGCGAATTTTGCGGTTTTAATAAAGATTTTAAAATTAAAAGTCCAACCGAAATTGCGCGAAAATACTCATGCACTAGGTCGAATGTTTATGAGGTTACTAAAGAAATTTTTTTAATTTCATATTTAATCATCAAGGGCAGGGGATATCAAGTAGAAAAAAATAAAATAAAAGGTTGGCTAAAAGAAATGTTAAAACAATGTGCTTGGATCCAAGAAACAACAGGGTCCAAAGTAATAAATTTTAACGATTTTAAATAAAACAAAAAGGAGGAAAAATAAAAAAAGCTATGAAAAAAAACTAATTTCATAGCTTTTTTATTTATAATAAATTTTATTACTCTTCTTCGGTTAAATTATTTATTATAACGCTGATTATTAAGACAACTGGCATAGCTAAAATTCCGCCTATTACTCCGGCTAATTGAAATCCGATAATTAATGATATTATTGAAATAATCGGATTAACTCCGACCGCTTTTTTCATAATATTAGGGACAAGAAGATTATTTTCTATCTGTTGAACAACAATACAGATAGCAATAACAATTAATGCCTTGCTTGGCGAATACAATAATGTGAGCAAGACAGCGGGAATTGCGCCCATTATAGGTCCTAAGTATGGGATAAATTCAAATAGTCCTGCTATGAGTGCCAGCACTAAAGCATATTTTATATCAAAAAGCGATAGACCGATAAAAGTTAAAATAAAAATCGCAATACATAAAACCAACTGCGCTCTTGCCCAAACGCCCAATTTATCCTGAATATCGCGTATCACCTTAATAATCCTTTTTTTGCGTTTTTTTGTGACAATATCGTCTAAAAAGTTATACCAAGATTTTTCTTGCAATACCATATAAAAAGCGATAACAAGAACGATAAAGAAAGATACTATTCCGCCGAAAAGTCCGATTGCTAATGAGAAAATATTTTTAGCTCCCCCGCCGATATTTTCTTGCAGAAAATTCAAAGCTTTTTGGACGCTGTCTTTAAATCCGAATTGTGAAAGATATTCTTTGAATTGATAAAAAACAGAATAAAATTTTTGCGAATAAGAGGGAAAATTTTTTGCTAATTCATTAACTTGTTCTATTATAGGCGGAGCAAGTAAAATAAATACGGAAGAAATAATGGACAATAAAATAATATAAATTGCCAAAGTTCCAATTACGCGCGGAATATGGTGTTTATGCAACCAGTTCGCGATCGGATTTATAATAGTCGCGATCACGAAAGCAATGAAAAGCATAATCAGCACATTGGCTATTTTGTATAGAAAAAAGCAGAGAAGGAGGACAGCAAGAATTTTTATTATAGACAGAACAGAAAAATCAATTGTTAATTTCCTGCCCCTATGGTTTTTCAACGCTTCAATCATAAAATTTATTAGTTAAAGTTTGAAATTATATTTGTAAATATTATAAAATCGTAAATTTTTTCGTTGGTGTTAAATTACACAACCCTAAATATTTCGTCTATAGTTGTAATTCCTTCAAGCGCTTTTAAAATGCCGTCCTGCTCTATTGTGATTAACTTTTTTTCGCGCGCCATTTTTTTAATATCATCTTCCGAAATATTGGTGTTATGAGTAATAGCCTCCTTTATTTTATCGTCAATATCAATCACTTCAAAGATTCCTATTCTTCCCTTATACCCTATATTATTGCATTTGTCGCATCCGTTCGCTTTATAAAAAATAGGCTGATCCAGTTTGTTTAAATCAATTTTGTTTTTTATTTCATCAGGCGCTAAAGAGAATGATTTTCGTATTCTATCTTTCTGTTTTTCGTCTAACGCGATTTTTTTTCGGCAAACTTCGCATACCTTTCTTACTAACCGCTGTCCTATTATCATATTTAGCGCTGGCGCCAATAAAAAGTTTTTAGCATTCAGTGATAAAATTCTCGGTATTGCTCCTGCCGCGCTGTTTGTATGAACAGTGCTTAAAACCAAGTGTCCAGTCAAAGCAGTCTGAATGGCGGTGTCAGCTGTTTTTGGATCTCTGATTTCTCCGACCATTATAATATCAGGATCTTGCCTTACAAGAGAACGCATCGCCTCGGCAAAATCATACCCGCCCTCTTCATCAACTTGGCTTTGGTTGATGCCAGACATGCGATATTCAATAGGATCTTCAATAGTAATAATTTTAACATTTTCTTGGTTCAGTTCATTTAAGATAGCGTATAAAGTTGAAGTTTTTCCAGATCCAGTAGGACCTGTATTAAATATCAATCCGTTAGGACGGCTTATCCCTTTTTTCAATACTTTATAAACTTCTTTTTTTAATCCTAATTCTGTGAGAGTAAATGATTTTCGCGAAAACATTAAAATTCTTATAGCTACACTTTCACCATAAACTGTAGGCAGAGTTGAAACTCTTATATCAATTTGATCCTTGTCAAGCGAGATAGTAAAACGTCCATCTTGAGGCTTGTTAGTCACATTTATTTTTAATCCAGCAATTAATTTAATTCTTGATACTAAAACATTCCATCTGTTTTTATCAATAATAGCTGCGTCATGAAGTATTCCGTCAACTCTATATCTTATTTTTACATCATCCTTTTCAGATTCTATGTGAAGATCAGAAGCGTCAATATTAATAGCGGAAGACAGTAATAGATTTAGAATTTCAGTTAGAGAGACCTTTTTTAGAGTTTCTGTTATCTGTTCAAAAGTTTTAATTTTTTTGAATTTAGCTAAATCCTTTTTGGTAATTTGGACTGTCTGTTTAATAGTTTTAATTTTTGGCAATTTTTCGTATAGTGATAAAATTTTTAAAAAACTATGTTCGGAAATAAGATATACTTGTAAATTTTTATTAAAAAAACGTTTTTTTAATTGAGCGATAAATTGAATTGTATTTTTATCTGTTAAATCAACGGCGCCAACGCGCACTTGTTCTCTACCATAATAAAAACATACTGTTTTATATTTTTCAACATTTTTTTGATCCACGGTCGTAAGCGCTTCGGGCGTGATTGGAAAATTTAACAGATCGATATAACCATAGCCGATTTGAGCAGCTTTTGTTTTTGCTTCCCTTTCTTTATTTGCGATTTCTATTGCGTTAATATTAAAGTTTAATTTATTCAAAACATCTTTTTTAGCTATTTGCGCTCTTTGTTCGTTATTACTGACGTTTTCTTTCATAGTATTTTATTTTATTAAATAATTTTCCGATTAAACTAATTTGTTTTTCTTTGTTTGTTAATTTTATAAATATTGAAATCCAGACAGTGTAATTATAAGCGATGAGAATAGCAAGTATCCATAAAGCTATTAAACTTGTTAAAATTGGGATAAAAATAAACAGGAACGCGAAACTCACGCCGTTGGATAAAAAAATACTAAAAACACCCATAGAAGATATTGGAAGCAGCAGGATTAGAATTATCCATTTAATCGCTATTTGCGCTATAAAATTTACAATAAATAGAAAAAAAATAGTTTCAATCGTGACAACCCAATTGTTTAAAAACAGATTAAATCCAGCTTTTATCGCGCTTAGATAATTTTTTTTTTGAAGTATAATAAATGATAGCGCGTATTTTGTGATTAAAGACACGAACAATATTATTAAAATAAAAATTATTGAAATTAGAAACCAAGCGAAAAAACTTATGTTTTTAATCAAAAAAGCGAAATAGAATAGTCCGAACAGAAAAGACACGCTCCAGACTATGGATTTATTGATAATATTAAGATTGAGGATTTGCCAAAAATTGTTGCGTCCGATTTTTATGCTTCGCGCTAGACCAATTTTTTCTTTGTTATTTAGTTTGAATATAGAATAAACAATTCCTCCTTGAGATATTACTGATAGCCATATAAATAAAAAGAATATACTGATGATAAATATTAAAATCAACAGAGAAGCGACAATCGCGAGCGGATCAGCGGAGATGATATTTTGCAAGTTTACTAAAGAGGCTGGCTGGAAAAGCCCTGTGTCGTACACGCGCCAAATTATACTATCTCTGTTTGTTAATATTTCACTGAAATTTGTTGAGATAAAGTCATACCCATCGCCAGCTAAAAACAATGCAAAGAGCCCTAATACCCATAAAAATTTATTTTTTAAAACCAATTTTAGCGGTTTTAAAAATATTGCGCGATAAAAATTTTGATTCATAAATTTTGAAGTTTAACTATTTATAAATTATTTTTATTTTAGCATTTTAAAAAAGATCTGTAAATAAACAAATATGTTTGCTATAATAGACTTGTCGCATAATAAATTTTGTAACGAGATTTTCAGATTTTGAGGCAAATATTTCATCCCCCCTCTCGCGAGAAGGGGGATGGAAAATTTGACCAAAATATGTAAATCGCAGTAAAAAGTTATTATGCGACAAGTCTAACAAAATAGTTGATAAATTTTTCAAATCTATGTTGTCACAGGAGACCAAAATAATTTTAAAAAAACATAACATAATTCCAAAGCATAAATTCGGGCAGAATTTTTTGACTGATGCGAAAATTTTAGATAAAATAATAAAAACAGCCGATTTGCGAAAAAAAGACGAGGTTTTAGAAATAGGCGCTGGAGTTGGAACGCTCACAAGAAATTTGGCGAAAAAAGTTAAGAAAGTCGCCGCGGTTGAGATTGACAGAGAATTAGTTAAAGTTTTGCAAACAATATTCAGAGCGGCAGAAAATGTGGAAATTATTAAAAAGAATATATTAAGCCGCGAATTTGAAATCGCGGATTTTATAGATATTAAAAATTCATATAAAATTATTGCAAATCTCCCGTATAATATCACTTCTAATTTTATCAGAAAATTTTTATCCAATGAAAAAATAAGACCGAGCGAAATGATTTTAATGGTTCAAAAAGAAGTTGCTGAAAGGATAACCGCTAATACTGGGCAGATGAGTTTGATGTCTGTGTCCTGCCAATTTTACGCTGATTGCGAATTAGCGTTTTTGGTTAGCAGGAAAAGTTTTTTGCCTATTCCGAAAGTTGACAGCGCGGTTGTTAAATTAGAAATTAAAAAAAGCATACCGAAAATAGACGAAAAATATTTTTTTCAAATTGTTAAGGCTGGTTTTTCCAGCAGAAGGAAAAAGTTGAAAAACAATTTAGCGAAAGGATTGAATATTCAAAAAGAAGAAATCAATAAAATTTTTATTAAATTAAAATTTGGAGAAAATATCAGAGCGCAAGAGTTAAGCGTTGAGGATTGGACACGGCTTTATAAAAGCGTAATCTTGTTAAATTTGTCATTCTGAATTTATTTCAATATCTGTCATTTATCTCGTTAGTAAATATCTAACTGGAATTGATTATCGTTAAATTATAATCAGATTAGTAAATTTTGATTTTATGTTTAGTTAGTCCAATTATAAATATAGTGAACCACAGGCACAGACCCTGAAATAAATTCAGTGTGACAGTATTTATTATTTTGTGATTCAAATAAATTAAATTTTTAGGTTTAAAATAATTTTATGGATTCTTTAATTCAACAAGCGGTTTTTTTAATTCTCCTGTTTGTCGGCGCAATTCTTTTTTTCGCGCTGGCTTTTTTGCTTATCAAACGTTATCTGCGGGCAGGTGATCATTTGCCTGCTCGGTTTGGGAAAGTAGTTTTATTAGTTATGGTGCCGAGAGAGGCGTCAGGCAAAGATGATAGTGAAAAAGGCATTACATTGCAGTCAATTCAGGAAAAGATTGGAATAATGGAGACGATTTACGCCAATGTGAGCGGATTGAGAGCTAAACAAAACTTGAAATCTATGCTTTTAGGGAGAAACGATCATCTCTCTTTTGAAATGGTTATTAAAAACGGGATTATCTCTTTTTATATAGCCGCGCCAAAATATCTCAAGCAATATATAGTTCAGCAGGTTCAGGCGCAATATTCAGACGCGCACATTGAAGAAGTGGAGGACTATAATATTTTTTCGCCACAGGGGTTTATTGACGGAGTTTATCTGAAATTTACTAAAAATTTTTTGTTTCCAATAAAGACTTATAAAAATTTGCAAACAGATCCTTTAAACGCGGTTATAAACACTTTAAGTAAAATGGAAGATGATGACGGCGCTGCAATTCAGTTCACGATAAGACCTACAAAAGGCGATTGGCGAAGTTGGGGAACTAAAACCGCGGCTGAAGTAAGACGCGGCAAAAGTTTAAATGAAGCTGTTAAAGCAAAGGGAAATTTTAGCGCGGGAATTACAGGCGGGTGGGGTAAAGATTTAAAGGATTCAATACTTGGTGGGCATTCAAAAAAAGATGAAATGGGCAGTATTCAAAATGAGCCGTACCGCCCGTCGCAGATGGAGGAAGAATCAGCAAAAAGCATAGAGGAAAAAGTTTCAAAGGCTGGGCTGGAAGCGAATATTAGGATTATAGTTTCGGCTGACAAAAAAGAGCAGGTAAAAATGTATCTTGACAATATTATTAACAGTTTCGGGCAGTATAATATTTATCAGTATGGGAATAGTTTTCAGGTTTCGCGCGCGTTTACGCAAAAAAAATTAATTGATGATTTTATTTATCGCAACCTTAATGACAAGAAAAAAATAATTATAAATTCAGAGGAGATGGCATCGCTGTTCCATTTTCCAATTAGCGGCGCGACGCAGATGCCGAACATTCAATGGCTTTCTTCTAAGGAGGCGTCTGCTCCTGCAAATATGTCAAAAGAAGGCATAGTCTTAGGAAAAAATATTTATCGCGATGTGGAAACAGAAGCAAGGATAGCGCCTGACGATCGTTCGCGGCATATTTATGTTATTGGAAAATCTGGCACAGGAAAATCTGTTTTGCTTGCGAATATGGCGCGTAGCGATATTCTGAACGGCGACGGCGTTGCGGTTGTTGATCCGCACGGCGATTTAATTGAGGATGTTATGGCCGCTATTCCGCCAGAACGCGCCGAAGATGTTATCTATTTTAATCCGTCCGATGTTGAAAGACCGATGGGTTTAAATCTTTTAGAATATGATAAAAAGTATCCTGAGCAGAAAACATTTGTCATTAATGAAATGATAAATATTTTTGATAAATTGTATAATTTGAAAAATACAGGCGGGCCTATGTTTGAACAGTATATGCGGAATGCTATGCTTTTAATAATGGACGATCCGGAAAGCGGATCAACGTTAATGGAAATATCCAAAGTACTTGTTGATCCTGATTTTAGAAAATATAAATTAAGCAAAACAACCAATCCAGTAGTCCGCGATTTTTGGCAGAAAGAGGCGGAGAAAGCTGGCGGTGACGCGGCGCTGGCAAATATGGTTCCGTATATTACAAGCAAACTCAACGCTTTTGTCGCCAACGATATGATGAGACCGATTATCGGGCAGCAGAACAGCGCTTTTAATTTTAGAAAGATTATGGATGAACGCAAAATTTTATTAGTGAATCTAAGCAAAGGCAGAATTGGCGATTTTAATTCCTATCTGCTCGGGATGGTAATTGTTGGTAAAATTTTAATGGCATCGCTTTCAAGAACAGATATTCCGAAAGACGAAAGAAAAGATTTTTATCTTTATCTTGATGAATTCCAGAATTTTATCACTGACAGCATATCCATAATCTTGTCAGAAGCCAGAAAGTATCGGCTAAATTTAACAATCGCGCATCAATATATCGGACAGTTAGTTAAAGATCAGGACGCTTCCATTCGCAACGCTGTTTTTGGAAATATTGGAACAATGATTTCGTTTAAGGTCGGGGCGGAAGACGCGGAATTTTTAGTAAAAGAGTTTGCGCCTGTTTTTGACGCTTATGATTTAGTCAACATTGATAAGTATAACGCTTATGTCAAATTGATTATAGACAACCAGCCGACCAGAGCGTTTAATATAAAAACATCACCTTTAAAAGAATATGAATATAACAATTCAGAAAAAATAAAAAGCCTGTCGCGACTAAAATACGGCAGGGATAAATCAATTATAGAGGCTGAGATTTTAAAAAGAATGCAACTTTTAGAGGACAACAAGCCGACAAGAGATAAATAGACTTATTGTATAATAACAAGTTAGCTGAAATAAATTTTTTTAAAATCAATATGAAAAACAATAAATTAGTAATTTTTGAAAGCAAGAAAATCCGTAGAACTTGGCATAATGGTGAATGGTTTTTTTCCGTGGTTGATATTGTAGGGGTTTTAGCAGAAAGCCATTATCCAAGACAATATTGGGAAAAAGTCAAACAAAGAGAGTTTATAGATATTCAGTTGTCCCCAATTTGGCTACAACTGAAATTGGAAAGTTCTGACGGTAAAAGATATAACACTGATTGCGTGAATTTAAAAAACGCTTTTCGCTTAATTCAGTCAATACCAAGTAAAAAAGTGGAGCCATTTAAAATGTGGCTGGCGCAAGTTGGGAAAGATAGGATTGATGAAATTGAAAATCCAGAATTGGCACAGGAAAGAATGAAGCAGATTTACGAGCAAAAGGGTTATCCAAAAGATTGGATTGATAAAAGATTAAGGGGAATGGCGATTAGGCAAAATTTAACAGATGAATGGAAAGAACGGGGAACTAAAATTCAAACCGATTTTGCGATTTTAACCGCTGAGATTTCAAAAGCGACTTTTGGAATGACGCCATCAGAATATAAAGAATTAAAAAATATCCCAGCAAAATCAAAGGCGAATTTACGAGACAATATGACGGACTTGGAATTGATTTTTACTATGCTTGGCGAAAGAGTGACAACGGAGATTTCTCAAGAGGAAAAACCAAACACTTTTGGTAAAAATAAAAAAGTCGCTAAAAGAGGTGGCGGAGTGGCTGGCAAAGCGAGAAAGAACGCGGAAAAAGAGATAGGCAAAAGCGTGATTTCAGAAAATAATTATTTGGGCAATAAGAAAACTAAAAAATTGAAATAATACTTTTTTGCTCTTGAGAAGTGTGGGAAGCAGGGGTTGAGGTTTTGGGGTTAATTTTAAGAATAAAAAATATGGACAACAAAAAAACAATAGAGGCAGAATTTAAAATTGAAATTGGAAAGCTGGTCAAATCTAAAAGGTGCATTAGGAAAGGATAGTTTTTTAAAAGAGTTTATGGAAGATATTTTAATAAAATCGTTAGAGTTATCGGGAAAAGAAAAATTAAATTTAAGACAACTATTGAAAGGAATTAAATTTCCATTAAATGCTTTTAAGAAAAGTTCATATAGCGGTAGAATTTGTTCTGATCTACAATTGATAAATTTAAATATCGAAGCATTAATTACTATTTTTGGTGGATTGGATAATGATTTCTTGTCCGTTTTAAAAAAAATTAAACAGAGTTTAAAAATGAAAAAAAAGAGCAATAAAGAGTTTATATATAAATTATTTTCAGGATATCTTTTGAAAAAAATTTCTCCTTCTAATTTTAGTATAAACCGAGATTTAAAAAAACCATGGTTTTATTATCGTATAACGACAAATAATGACAAGATTATACAAATTAATAAAAATGGTATTGGTGTAGTAAGCGCTGATTTTTTATTTCTTGATTTATTAATTAAATATGTTGAAGAAAAATATTACGAAGAAAAAATTTAAAGATTTTAAATAATTATGCAAATTTCAATCATAAAAAAATCAGATATTCTTTTTTTGTCATTTCGAAACGGAGCGGTAGCGGAGTGAGAAATCGCTTCAATAATGTAAGTCGCAAGAATAATATTTATCGCGAATGATAATGTTTAAGGGATTCCTCCTATCGTCGGAATGACAAAAAAATAATAAAATAAAAAACTAACGAATAAAGTATTTGATAATTTAAAATAATGATTGATAAAATAAATAAAATAGTTTTAATCAATTTTGTTGGGATTTTTTTATTCGCTTTGGATAGATTTAGCAAAAATTATATTTTTAAAAACCCTGGCGCGTTTCAAGATTTTTCAATTAAAAATTTGCTTCAGATAACTTTTAGCAGAAATTATAATTTAGCGCTCGGAATAAAAATAAACAGCATTTTACTGTTTATTTTGATTTTATTATCTATTTTTTTGTTGATCTATTTTTTATATAAAAATTATCAAAAGCAGAATTTTACAAATATTTTAATCATCACGATAGTTCTTTGTGGAGCGCTTTCAAATTTATTGGACAGATTTTTGCACGGTTTTGTCATTGACTTTATAAACGTTCCTTGGTTTTCCGTCTTTAATTTCGCTGACTGCTATATCGTCATCGGAGTTTTTACAATAATTGTTAGAAGTTATTTTAAAAAAGAGATTATATAAGTTGCGTGAACAACAGTTCTGGCGAGAAATATCCTTGTTTTAGTTTCATATCTATTTTTAGAAATTTGCGGTAAATATTTTTTATTTCTGTTATACTATAATTAGATATTTGAGTTTTAAGTTTTTGCGCTACGAACGGATGAATTTTAATTTCAAGCGCTAAATTAGCCATTGGATTTTTATTCAATAAATCTTTCGCCCGCGCCATCATTCTGAATTGCCTTATTAAAAATGTCAGCATATAAATTGGCTCCACATCGGCTGATAAATATTCATCAATCAATTTAATAAACAGTTTTTTGTTTTTATTCGCTGCCGCGTCTGTTAAGTCAAAAATTTTTTGGTCAAATTTTTCTTCTGCTAATAGTTTTACGTCAGCGATTGTTATGATTTGATTATTTTTATACGCTTTAAGTTTATTGATTTCATTGTTCATTCTCCATAAATCACTCCCGACAAATTCAACGAGCAGATTTGCGCCGTCATCGTCAATGCTTACTCTGTTTTTTATCCAAGCAATTAATTTGTTTTTGGGCAGCAACTGAAATTCATAAGAATATTTTATGTTTTTTAAATATTTTAAAAGCGGTCCAGACAGTTTTTTGCCGCGATATTTATCAGCCGAAACCGAACCTATTGCTTCCCAAAAAATAACGATATTTTCTTGAGTTGGATTTACGTTTTGTTTTTTTACTAAGTCTAAAATATTTTTAATCTCTTGCTTGTTTTTATTTTTTTCTATACAATTTTCTATAACAACCATTCTTCTTTTAACTAAAAAACCGCCAGACGCCATTGCCTGATTAAAAGTTTCCGCGTCCAGTTTTTCGCCGTCAAGGATATCAATGTTTATTTGGGAATTATCAATTTTTTTGGCGAATTTTTGTTGCAGCGCTTTTAATTTTTGTTTTGAGCGAAATGTGTCTTCGCCGCAGATAAAAATAATCATATTTTAATAATAACAAATTTTATGAATTGGGCAAATATTTTTCATATTTATCAACCGACAGAACAGGGAGTGTCTATCTTAAAACAGGTTGCGTCGCAATGCTACGCGCCGTTTTTTCGTTTTTTAAAAAATAATCCGCAAATAAAAATTACTTTAAATATAAATGCGGCTTTATCTGAGCAATTGCAAAAACAAAAGTTAGGCAGCATTATAAATAATATCAGAATTTTAGCTAAAAGAGAGCAGATTGAATTTACAGGAAGCGCGGCTTATCATTCTATTCTGCCGCTTTTTAATAAAGATGAAATAATAAGGCAGATAGAACTGAATTATAAAATAAATAAAAAAATATTCGGGAACTGCTACAATCCTAAAGGATTTTTTCTTCCTGAATTATGCTATAATATAAAAGTTGCTAAAATTATCAGCCAATTAGGATACAGATGGATTGTTTTAGACGAGATAGCTTATAACGGAAAATTAGGCGAAGCGGTTTTTAATAAAATTTATAAAATTAAAGAAACAGATTTACAAGCGGTTTTCAGAAACCGAAATATTAGTAATCTTTTTTTCTTTGATTATGTTAAAAGTTCCTCGGATTTTTTACAGGAGATTAAAAAAGACAAAAGATGTAAAAATATTTTAATTACTGCTACGGACGGCGAGAATTTAGGGCATCATCATCCGCGGATGATGGAAATTTGGCAAAAAGCGGTTTTACAAAAAGGAGTTAAGGCTATATTGATATCTGAATTATTAGCAAAACATAAGACTATTGGAAAGATAGAGCCGCTGCAATCAAGTTGGGCAACGAGCGCTAAAAATATAAAAAATAAAAATTTTTATCCATTATGGAAAAATCTTAATAATATTATACATAAAAAACAATGGAAATTGTTAAAAATAGCGACAGATGTTGTTAGAAATTTAAACAAAGAGTTTATTGGATATAAAGACGCGGTTTTATCGTTTGATAAAAGTTGCTTGAGTTGCCAGTTTTGGTGGGCATCGGCAAGTCCATGGTGGGATTCTGGATTTGTAAAATTTCGCGCCAAGAAAATTTTAAATTTCATAAACCGATATTCCGCGGATTTAGAAACAAAAAATCAAGCGAAAAATTTATATAAACAGATTATTGAAACCGCTAAAGAATGGGAAAAATCAGGGCGGATAAAAAGAATTCAGGATGCGTGTCTCGCAGGCGAGAAGTATCAAATGTATTTTTCAGGAAGAAAAATAAAATAGGCTAAATTATTTTAATTAAATATAAATTTATGGGTATTTTTTTAGAGAAGTCAAAATTAAGTAATAAAAACATTCACGAAACATTGCGGAAAATTGACAGTTTGGATTATAAGCAGAGAGATAAATTTGAAGAAATATGCGAAAAGTACGATTATAACGGAGTTAACAAATTTGAATTTGATAAGATTTTAAGAGAGATTAAAAAAGATCGCGTTAAATTAGGATTTTCTAAAATTGACATTAGAAATATAGAGGACGCGTTTTAATTATAAAATAATTATGAAAGATATTTTAATTTTTGATTATGACGGCGTTTTTGTTGACTCAATGGCTGTTATGTTAAACATACATAATAATTTGTGCGATAAATATGGTTTAGACGATATTAAAGGAGAAGAGGCTTTTAAGGATATGTTTGACGATAATTTTTATAAATCTATGGTGAATATCGGCGCTTCAGAACAGAAAATTAAAACGGTTATCAGTGAATTTGAAAACGAATCATTAAAACGCCAAGATGAAATTAGTCTATTTTCGGGCATTAAACCGATGATAAGCGAATTAAAAGAACAGTATAAAATTATTATTGTTACTTCTGCTTCAAGCCCCGTTGTTTTTGATTTTTTGAAAATTCATCAAATTCAGCATATTGACAAAATTATCGGAATTGAGCAGGAAAGAAGCAAGGTAAAAAAAATTTTATCAGTAAAATCAGATTATCCCGAAAATGAAATATATTATATCGGCGATACTAAGGGAGATATGATTGAAGGCAAAAGAGCTGGCGCGTTGACGATAGCAACGACTTGGGGGTATCATAGCAGGGAAAGATTAAAAACGGCGAATCCCGATTATATAGTTGACGCCCCGATGGAGTTAGTTGATATGTTAATATAGGATCTAAAAAACCGTGTATCTTTTTTATATCTAAATTTTAATTAAAAAAAATAACTAAAAAATTATGAAAAACAAAAAAGTAAATTTTGAAGATTTTACTGGTTTGTATGAGTTGAGTAAAACGTTGAGGTTTGAATTGAAGGCGGTGGGGAATACTCAAAAAATATTGGAAGAAAATAATGTATTTCAGAAAGATGAACTAATTCAAAAAAAGTATACAGAAACAAAAAAATATTTTGATAGATTGCATCGTGAATTTGTTAAAGATGCTTTACAAGATGTAGGACTGTCTGGGTTGGATAATTATAAAAATGCGCTAAATGGTGT
>JAYEJQ010000027.1:0-17349 GCA_034660735.1 Patescibacteria group bacterium
GCGTTTACTTCTAAAACATAATTAATTTTTTTATCTGAGTTGTAGGTTGGAATATTTTTTCCTTTTGGTAGTTTCGCGTTTTTAATTATTTGAACTATTTTATCATCATTTATCCAAATTATATCAATCGAAAATTTCATATCTTTCATCCAAAAGGAGCGAAAATCTTTTTTGTCAAAAACAAATAGCATTCCGCAATTATCGCAAAGATTGTTTTTTCCTGATAATCCATACTTTCTTTTTTGCTCGTTGTCCGCCAATTCAATTTTAATATTCTGCCCTTTAATTTTTAAATAATGATTTTGCTCTTTTTTAGTGCATCCCGCAAGCAGAATAATTATTAAAAATAAAAAAAATATTTTTTTCATAAATCATTCTTTTGTTTTTTCAAAAAATAGATATAAAATAAGGATAAAATAATCGCTCCTGCTAATAGCGCTGATAAAACTAAAAATCGCCCCATACTCTTGAAAAACAGCCCGAGCGCGGCTAAAGACATAGTTAAAATATACAAAAAAATAACTGCTTGCCGATGGCTCAGTCCGAAATCTAATAATTGAAAGTGCAGATGCTTTTTATCAGAATGCGAAAAAGGCGATTCTTTTTTAACAATCCTTTTAATAATAACAAGGAGCAGATCCATTATTGGAATTCCCATAACCAAAAGCGTAATGGCTATTTTGCCGTCGGTAATAATAGCCAGCAGCCCCAGCATAAATCCGCAATAAATGCTTCCGCCCTCGCCTAAAAAAATTGATGCGGGACACCAATTAAATAATAAAAACCCTAAAACTGCCCCGACAAAAATGATTGATAGAATTCCAACTTCTGGCAAAATCGCGGGACCGATAAACATACTCGCGATAAATATCGTAATTGCTCCTATTAGAGTTATACCAGAAACCAAGCCGTCTAAGCCGTCTAAAATTTTAGTCGTGTAGCTCATCCCGAGCATCCAAAAAAATGATAAAATTATCGCGGTTAACGAAAACTGACTTAAATCAATAATTCCGCCGAAAGGGTCTGTAATGTAATTGATTTTAATTCCTGCTAAAATTGCTATAATTATCGCGGCAATTGGCCAGACTAACTGCTTAAAAGGAGAAAGCGATTTTTTGTCGTCTAAAAATCCGCCAATCATAATAATCGCGCCGCCAAGCCATATTCCGAATATCGCGCGGACGTTTATATATTTTCCTATGACAAGATCGCTGAAAAAAACATAGTAAGCGGAAACAGCTAAAAAACTGAGAAAAATCGCGAATCCGCCTAAAAGCGGAATCGGTTTTTTATGTATTTTGCGAACAAGACATGGATAGTCAACTATATTTTTTTTTAGCGCCCATCGCCTGATAATCAAGGTAAAAAGTATTGACAATACCAAAGCGCCAAAAAATGCTATAATATATTGCGTCATAAAAAATTATTTAGGATTATTCAAATAAAATTTTCGTTTGTCTTTGCTGAATTTTTCAATAGCGTATCTTAAAGAAACTCGCGGCATCTTATGGCAATATTTTCGCAAAAATTTTTCTTCGGATGATAAGTCACTTTTTCCAACTTCCCGAAGCATCCATCCTGTTGCTTTGTGAATTAAGTCATGACTGTCATTTAATAATATTTTAGCGATTTTTAAAGTGTCTGTAAAATCGTTATTTCTGATAAAAGCGAATGTTGAGACTATCGCAATTCTTTTTTCCCATAAATTTTTAGACTTTGCCAATTCATACAAAATATTTCTTGGCTTATCTATCAAAAAATTTCCGACAATATGCGGAGCTGAAGTATCAACTAAATCCCAACTATTAATATGTCTTGTTGATTTCAAATATAAATCAAAAATCTCATTTCTTTTTCTCTCGCCGCCTTTTTTAAATTGCGATGTTAAAATTAAAAGCGCTGCTGAACGAAAATCGTGGATTTTATCGCCGAGCAATTTTCGCAAATCGTCCAAAAGCATATCTTGATAATTTCTAATTATTTTTCTCTGAATTGGCGTTTTGATGCCAAAAAAAATATCGCCTTCGCCATATTCTCCTTTGGCAGTTTTAAAAAATTTTTGTAAAATTTTTGCGTATTCAGGATTAGCCGATTTTTTCAATTCTTTTTTTAAATCAATAATATTTGGCATAATTTTTGCGCATTTATTTGACTAAATACAAACCTATTTTGAGCTAAATTGACTAATTGCAACGCGAAACGCGACAAAACCAAAAAGTTTACACGTCGCCTAAAACCATATCTGTTAATAATAATTTAACAAATATTTATTACTATTGCAATTTTTTTTGACATTTATTAATTATTATGATACGATAAATTTACTTACCGAGTGGTAAGTAGATTCAATAAAATTAATTAAAAAATATGGGAATAACCACAAAACAGCCTGAATATATTATTCAAGACACTAAAAAACATATTATTGAAATTGCTCGCAAGCTTTTTTCAGAATACAGTTATTTGGGAGTTTCAATGAATGATATTGCTAAAAAACTCAATATTACTAAAGCCGCCCTTTATTACCATTTTGCCGGCAAGGCGGAAATTTACGAGGATGTGCTTAATAAGGTTTTTTATAACTTAAATTTGTCTATTGCTGGCGCGTTTAATGAAAAGACAGCTGACAAAAAATTATACATACTTATAAAAAATTATTTGGATTTTGGCTTTAAGGAAAAAAATCTTATCAAATCCTTAATGTTGAAAATGTCGCCAACTGATACGCAGATAAAAAAACATATTATTCAATTAAGAGAACAAACTGTTGATTTAATCCAACCAGTTATTACAGAAATGATTGCAAAGAAAAAATTAGCGCGAAAAGTTGATAGCAGACTGTTAACTTCTTTACTTACTGGAATGATGGATGGATTGCTTTTAGAATATTCATTTTTGAATAAAAAAATTAATTCAAAAAAAGTATCTAATCAAATTATTACAATTTTATTTTAAAAATATGACTTTAGAACAACTTGTTAAAAAAACAGATTTAAACCATTTTCATCCTCACTCTAATGATGAGAAAAAAAATAAAAAAATAATGCTTGAATTGTCTGATATAGAAAAAAAGATACAAGGAATTATTTTAGGATTGTTCGGTTCTATTATGGCGAGTTTTGGCATAGCTTTGGGAATTTCAATGCTTACTTCAAATCATTGGACAATTTTATCATCAGGTCTGATAGTCGGATTAGCAAGCAGTTTCGCAAATTCGTTCGGTCCTTTAGTTGTTAAATCTAAAACGAAAACTTATTCTCAAGATGATCTTTTTGAAAGCACTGGATCTTTTATATTTACTTTTATAATTATTGTTTTACCGCTTGTTTCGTATTTATTTATGAATGATTTAAATATTGCCAGAATAATTTCTATTATGACAGGAATAGTTTTACTGTTTATTTTTGGAATTCATCGCGCTCTGCTGGAAGGTAAAACTTACTCTCCGTTATTTTACGCGTCTATAGTGGCTTTAATTGGAGCGTTTTTTGCTATAATGTGTTACGCTAGCGCCATTTATTTTATAAAATAAATTTTTAAGAAGGGAGGTGAAAATATGCCAAATTTTTTAACAACAATCAGTTGATCAAGTCCCGCTACTATTGGTATCACTATTGGCGTTGTAACTCTTGTAGCTGCTGCAGGCTATCTTTATTGGGCTTGGTCAAACAAAAGTTGGCCGTTTCAATAAATACGACATTGAGGGCGCTCAATTAATAACTTTGTAATTACAAAGTTGAGCGCCCTCGCAATGTTTATTCAACAAAGATCTATTATAAATAAAAAATTAATTTAAAAAATTATGTCAAATTTAATTAAACAAACAATTTTAGCAGGCTTAGGTGTTTTTTCGCTTAGCCGTGAAAAAGCCGAGGAAATAACTAAAGACCTGATTAAGCAAGGTGAATTAGCAAAAACAGAAGAAGCAAAATTTGTAAAAAATTTAATGGAGCGAGTAGAAAAAAGTAAAGGCGAAATGGAAAAGAAAACAGAAAAAATGGTAAAAAAGACTTTGGCAAAGCTGAATCTCCCTACACGCAAAGAGTTAGACGAATTAAAAGCAAAGGTTGGTAGACTAACTAAAAAATCACGATAAAATAAAACTAGCCCATTAAGAACTATTCCTCAGTTTATTGGGGGTTAGTTTTGTAATGTCAAAATTAAAAAAACAGTATGTTTAGTAGGTTTGAAAATTTACGCAAATTTAAACGAAGCAGGCAAATTATGGTTGTCTTGGTTAAGTATGGATTAGATTATTTTATTGACCGATCAAAGATAAATCTATTGACAAAAATAAAGAAAAATCCAAAAAATTATCAGGCGCTTACTTTGCCAGAACGATTACGTTTGGCCTTAGAAGAATTAGGGCCAACTTTTATAAAATTCGGGCAAATTTTAAGCACCAGGCCTGATTTTCTGCCCCCAACTTTTATAAAAGAATTGGCAAAACTTCAAGATCAGGTTCCGCCGTTTGACAGTTCTGAAATGCAAAAAGTTATAAAACAGGAATTTAATAAATCTATTGACGAACTGTTTAAAAAATTTGAGAAAAAACCAGTTGCCGCCGCTTCCTTGAGTCAAGTTTATAAAGCAGTAACAGTTAATGGCGAAATTGTGGCAGTAAAAATTCAAAGACCAAATATTAAAGAAATAGTAAAATTGGATTTGGAGATTTTAGAAGATTTGGCAGGAATTTTGGAAAACCGTCTTCATAATGGCTGGGTTTATCATCCTAAACTAATGATAAGGGAGTTTAAAAATGCAATTAGAAAAGAACTTGATTTTACGAATGAGGCTCATAATTTTGAAAAGTTTAGAATAAACTTCAAAGAGATTGATTATGTTCGCGTTCCAAAAATTTATTGGGACATTACCACAACAAAAGTTCTAACAATGGAATTTATCAATGGGATAAAGATTAATGAAACTACACAAGAAGAATACAAGAACATTTTTAGACCAAAACAAGTAGCAGAAAGAGGAGCTGAAGTAATTCTTAAGCAAATTTTAGAGGACGGCTTCTTCCATGCCGACCCTCACCCTGCCAATCTTTTCGTTCTGCCTCCGGCCACTATCGTAATGTTAGATGTCGGTATGGTTGGTTATTTAGATAAAAAAACAATTATTAGCGGGGCAAAATTATTACAAGCGATTATTGATAAAAATTTAGATCAAGCTATGCGCTGTTTTGAGAATCTAGGCATTGCTGTTAAAGAGTTTGACCGTAATCTACTATGTCAGGATTTAAAGGAATTACTTAATCGCTACTTAGGAGTTTCTTTGAAAAATTTGGAAATCAATAAAGTAAGTCAGGATATTTTAGAAGTTATGGCACGGCATAATTTAGTATTACCAGCTAACTTAGTTTTAATGCTTAAAGCTCTCTCAGTAGTGGAAACAACAGGTCGGCAACTTTATCCTGATTTTGACATGCTTTCAGCCGCTAAACCGTTTGTCAAAAAACTTTTAAGGAAAAGGTTTGCTCCTCAAGAATTACTAAAAAAGAGTGGAATTATATTTCAAGAAAGCGTTGAGTTGATTGAACAGCTCCCCCAAGATTTAATTGATATTTTGCGTAAAGTTAAAGAAGGTAAATTAAAATTCAATTTTGAACATCGAGGATTAGAAAAATTAATTTTAGAAATAGATCGTGCTAGTAATCGATTATCTTTTAGTATGATTATTGGAGCTTTAATAATCGGCTCTTCTTTTGTTATTCAAGCTAATATTGGACCTTTTATTTTTAGCTATCCAGCAATCGGAATTATCGGCTATTTGTTTGCCAGTTTTTTAGGATTATTTTTAATAATTTCTATTCTACGATCAGGGAGATGGAAATAAAATTATTGAGATTATGAAAACAACAGCTATATTGCCTATTTTTAACGAGGAAAAAACAGCCACTGATGTGCTGTCTGTTTTACTTAAAGCTGAACAATTAAATGAAATTGTGGTTGTGGATGATGCGTCTACAGATAATAGTTTAAATATTATAAAAAGTTTTCAGTCGGATAAATTAAAAGTAATTCATTTAAAAAAGAATTTAGGAAAAAGCAAAGCAGTAAAAATCGCGGTAAAAAATTTAGAAACTGATATTTTATTTTTTTGCGACGGTGATTTGCATAATTTTACGAATCAACATATTAATCAACTTTTAGAGCCATTAAAGAATGGCGAATATCTAATGACTGTTGGGATTAGAGACAGAGGGATAATACATAATACTTTTGTTAAAAAATTCGGACCTTTAATTACAGGAGAAAGAGCTATGCCGTATGAAATTTTAAAAAAAATTCATTAAATTTAAATTTTATCGGTTCAGTATTTTTAGGCATTGACAATAACATGGAGATAGTCTTTAATAATTATTGTAAAAAATATAATATTCCAATAATTAAAATGATATCAAAAGGGGTTAGTCAAACCATGAAGCCTTATAAAAATAAAAACGGTTGGATACTTTTAGTAAAAGAAATTTTTGGATTTATTTCAGTGTTTATAAAATTAAAAATATTATGCCCGGACAAAATAAAAAAAGACCGCTAATCGCTTTATCCCTTGGTGGCGGCGGAGCTAAAACTTTTGCGCATTTAGGGATATTAGATGCGTTAAAAGATGAGGGGATTAAAGTAGATTTTTTAATAACATGCTCATCGGCGTCAATTATCGGCTTTCTTTTTTGCATTGGCGTATCCAGCGGCGAAATTAGGCAAGAATTTAAGAAAAAAAGAAAATGGATATGGCTTATTAAGAGATCTATTTTTAAACGGGTATTAAAAAAATTTATAAAAGAAAAAAACATTACGGATTTAGATCAGTCAAAAATACCTTTATCAATAGTGACTGTTGATTTGAAAAAAGGTAAAGAAGTTATTTTTGACAAAGGTGATCCCTTGCCTATTTGTTTAGGATCAGCGGCATTTCCCGGAATTTGGCAGTCTGTAAAATATAAAAATTATTGTTTGATTGACGGAGGAATTTTAAATCCTGATCCAGCGGATATAGCAAGAAAAAAAGTCGGTCGCAAAGGAATTGTTATTAGTTCTACTTTAAGGATGGAATTCATTAAAGAAAAAACAGGCAGCCGTTTTAATACTATTTTAAAATCAATATATCTTTTGCAGTTTAAATATAGGAATAAAATAATTAAAGAAAATTCAAATATTATAATATCGCCATTGGATAATTTAAAAATAAATTTTGCTGATTGGAAAGAAACATTTACGGGTTATTTTAGCAATAATAAAATAGAAAAATTTTATAAAAAAGGATATGAAGCAACTATTAAAGAAATGCCGAGAATAAAAAAGATAATAAAATTTCAATAATATAATTTTATGAACCTGCCAAAATTTTCAGTTGATAAGCCTGTTACTATAACAATGATGGTTTTAATCATTGTGGTTTTTGGCTTTATTTCCTTCAGTCGTTTAGGGCTGGATATGCTGCCAGATATTGAATTCCCGGTAGTATCTGTAATTACTTCATATCCTGGAGTAAATAGCGAAGATATTGAAGATGTCTTGACTAAGCCGCTTGAGGACGCGGTTAGCACGGTTAAAGATGTTAAATCAGTATCCTCAATTTCACAGGAGGGAGCGTCGGTTGTGATGATTGAGTTTAACAGCGGAACTAATCTTGATTTTGCCGCTCAGGATATTCGGGATAAAATCGGTTTAGTAGAGGATTATTTACCGCAGGATTCTAATAAGCCTTTGGTAGTAAAAATGGATGTTGGCGCTATGCCGGTGCTGGCCTATGGCGTTACTTCGGATCGCGCTGATATTTTAGAATTAAAAAAAATATTAGAGGATAATATTAAGGATAAAATTGAAAGATTGGATGGCGTGGCTTCAGTTGAATTGCGAGGCGGACAAGAGCGGGAAATTTTAATTAAGCTGAATAAGCCACAATTAGAATCTTATGACATAACACAGAGTCAAATCACGCAAACCTTGCGCGGAGAAAATATTAATCTGTCTGGAGGATTTATTGAGCAGGGCTTGCAGGAATTTTCTTTGCGGACTGCCGGGGAATTTAAAAATTTAGATGAGATAAAAAATACGGTTATCATTATGAAAAACGGCGCGCCGATTTATTTAAAAGATGTCGCGCAAATTGTTGACACGCATAAAGAGGTAAGAAGCTATTGTCGCACTAACAAAAAAGACAGCATTTTGTTGTTAGTAAGCAAGCAGTCAGGAGCTAATACTTCGCAAGTTGTTGAAGTAATTAAAAATGAGATGCCAAAATTAGAAAAATCTTTATCTCAAGATATTGATTTTAAATTAGTAATGGATCAAAGCCATTTAATTAAAACCTCAACAAATTCCGTAACGCAAAGCGGAGTAATCGGCGGATTGCTGGCAATGCTGATGATTTATCTATTTTTGCGAAATTGGCGACCGACTTTGGCAATTGCTATGGCTATCCCTTTATCTTTAATCGCCACTTTTATCCCTATTTATATTGTTGGTTATACTTTAAATTTAATGACTTTAGGCGGGCTGGCTTTAGGCATTGGAATGTTAGTTGATAATTCGGTGGTTGTGATTGAAAATATTTATCGCCATTTGGGAAAAA
This sequence comes from Patescibacteria group bacterium, assembly GCA_034660735.1. GTDB lineage: Bacteria > Patescibacteriota > Patescibacteriia > JAACEG01 > JAACEG01 > JAGLTA01. Next base: position 8,584 of record JAYEJQ010000027.1, read on the forward strand.
TCAGCAAAAGGCAAAAAGCGGCTATTATCGGCGCCAAAGAAGTTGGAACAGCAATTACAGTGGCTACTTTAACCAGTATCGCTGTATTTTTGCCAATGTCCTTAGGAACAGGTATTGCCGGACAAATATCAAGAGAATTATCTTTAACAATTATTTTTGCTCTATTCTCTTCGTTGTTTGTGGCTTTAACCTTAGTGCCTATGATTGCTTCAAAAATTTTTAAAAAGAGAGAGGAAACTGAAGATTATAAAAAAGCGTCTGGTGAAAAATATTTTATTAAAATAAAAAATGTTTATAGAAAAATTTTAGTTTGGTCACTGAACAATCGTTTTAAAACCATAGCAATCACAGTCGGTTTATTGATAGGAACGATTGTTTTAATTCCATTTATTGGCGCGGAATTTATGCCTGTTAGCGATCAGGGTATGATGCTTTTGGGTGTAAAAATGCCTGTTGGAACATCATTAGACGAAACTGATAAAATTGTCAGCCAAATAGAAAATGACTTAGTTGATATTAATGGAATATCAGTTATCACTAGTTTTGTCGGTTTAGATGAAGCCAGTAGAAGCGAGAGTGTTTCTTTGGGACTTGGATCAGCAGGTGTTAATGAAGCGCAAATTTTTATTCGGCTAAAAGATAAAAAAAACAGAAAACATTCAGCTGAAGATATTCAGGAAATAATCAGGCGAAAATTTCCTAAAATAAGGAATATGGAAATTAATTTTATGGATATGAGTAAAGATTTAATAAGCGGCTCGAGTTTTCCAGTGGAGATTAAAGTTTTTGGCAAGGATTTAGATATTTTAAGAAATGTGTCTGATGAAATTGCGCAAAAAATTCAAAATATAGAAGGCGTGCACGATGTGGACACCACTTTAAGCCGAGGCAAGCCGGAATTAGTTATTACCATTGATCGGGAAAGAGCGTCTTATTTGGGCATGGCAGTCGGTCAAATCGGCTCAACTATAAAAAATTCCGTGCAGGGCGTGGTAGCCACCCAGTTGCGCCAAGGCGGCGAAGAAACAGATATAAGAGTTCGCTATGATAAAATTTACAGAGACGATATTAAACATATAGAAAATTTAACAATTACTACTCCATTCGGAAGCCAGATACCTTTAAAACAAATAGCGTTCATTTCTAAAGGCGAGGGTCCGATAAAAATTAGCCGAGAAGACCAGTTGAGAGTAGTTGCTGTTACGGCTAATGTGCTTAATAGAGATGTCGGCAGTGTGGTTAATGATATAAAAATAAAATTAAGCGATTATAACTTGCCTTCAGGATATTTTATAGAATACGGCGGTTCGTATAAGCAAATGCAAGATACTTTTGGCACTTTGGGCTGGGCATTAGCTTTGGGGATTTTGTTAGTCTATATGGTAATGGCTTCGCAGTTTGAATCACTAATCCATCCGTTTATTGTTATGTTTGAAATTCCCTTGGCTTTTATCGGCGTTGGTTTGGCATTATTTATCACTGGACAGACTTTATCTTTGCCGTCTTTTATGGGAGTAATAATGCTAGCCGGCATTGTGGTAAATAACGCTATTGTATTAATTGATTATGTTAATCAATTAAGAAAAAAAGGCATAAGCAAATTTGACGCTTTAGTTGAAGGCGGAACAACTCGCCTGCGCCCGATTTTAATTACTTCTATTACCACTATACTGGGCATGCTGCCAATGGCATTAGCAAGGCAAGAGGGCTCAGAAATGATGCGGCCAATGGCAATCACGGTAATTGGCGGCTTATTAGTGTCCACATTGTTAACTTTAGTGGTAATTCCGGTAATTTATAGTTTAGTGGAAAAATTTTCAAAAAGGACGTATGTGAGAGTAGAAAGAATAATTAATGAGAAATAATTTTAATTTTTACAAATCAACAAGTCTATTTTATTGTTATTCTGCATATAAAAATTAATAAAATAATGAGAAAAAATATATGACAAAATTAATTACAAACAAAAAAACAAGGAAAATGATAATTGGCATTACTTTAATAATCAGTTTAATTATTTCTGGATATGTTTTGCTGTCTAATAAAAATAAATCAGCAGTTAATTCTGAAGTTGCTGATGAAAATATAATTACGGTACAGACCTATAAAGTAGTGACAAAAACTATAAGCAATGATATTTCTCTTTCTGGAGCAACCCAGCCATTGGATGAAGTGATTGTAAGTCCGAAAATAAGCGGTAAAGTAGTTGGCATATATGCGCGCGAAGGAGAAGAGATTAAGACAAATCAAACTTTAATTCAATTAGAACAGGATAGCGTGTTGCTGGTGTCATATAATAACGCGCAATCCAGTCTAATTAACACAATTGCGTCAGCTAATCAAGATATTAGCGCGGCTGAATTAGATGTGCTTACGGCAGAAACTAATTTAAGCAATACTAAAATTAATACAAAAGAAAATATTAGAAATGCGGAATTAGTTGTGGCAGAGACTAAAATTGCCGTAGAAAGCGCGGAAAAATCATTAGACAATATCAAGGACACGAACGAACAAATAATACAAAATGCCTATGATAACATAAGAATAACTATGCAAAGTAATTTATCTACTATTAACATAGCGCTAATCGCAATAGGTGATATTATTGGCGAAAGCCCTGGCAATGTTTCTGCTAATAGTAACTATCAAAATGTATTAGGAGCTATAAACGCTCAAAGTCTAAATAATACAAAAAATTTATTTTTAGAAACTAAAAACAGTTATGAAGCGATTGAAAACAGCCACGACAGTTTAACTGTAAATTCCTCTTTTAGTGAAATAGATAGCGTGGTGAGAGCTACTAATAGTTCCTTGTATTTAATGGAACAAACTTTGAACCAAGCCAATATTTTATTAGATAACACCATAACATGCAGCGGTTTTACCGCTACTGATCTATCCGCCTTAAAAACTTCAATTAATACTAATTTAACAGGTATTAATACAGCTATTAGCGCTTTACAGACCAAAGAGCAAATTATCATTAACGCTAAATTAGCTGATACCGCCAGTGGTGATATTGCGCAATCTAATTATGATACGGCAAAAAGTGGTTTGGAAATAGCAGAACAAGCATTAGTTTTAGCGCAAAGCCAGTCCAAGGCACAAATTGATGCGACTCAAAAACAGCTTGAATCAACTCAAGCCAGTTTAGAAAGCGTTAAGAAACGGGCAAATCAGCAAATTACCGCGGCGCAAGGGCAATCAGATTCCGTGCAAGCGCAACTAGGCAATACAACAATTTTTGCTCCGATTTCCGGCACAGTTAATCAAATATTTATTGACAGCGGAGAAATGGCAATGGCTGGCGGTCCTGTTGCCAGTATTGTTAATACCAGCGGCATAAAAATTGAATTAAGCTTAACTGAATTTGACATTGGACAGGTGTCTGTCGGGCAGGATGTAAAGATTGCTTTAGCCGCTTACCCTAATGATGAATTTATTGGCCAGATTTATTATGTTAGTTTAATGGCTGACGCAACAAGCAAAAAATTTCCTATCAAGATTCAATTAGATAACAAAGATGGAAAGATTAAAGCCGGTATGGTGGCTGATGTAAAAATTGTTACTGCCAAGCAGAAAAATGTTTTAGTAATTCCCATGTCAGCGGTATTTATTGAAGATGGAATTGAAAAAGTTTATACAGTTGAAAATTACATCGTCCAAATAAAAAATATTAAAACAGAAAATATTGATGATAATGAAGTAAAAATCGTTGAAGGATTAATTGAAGGCGAAGAAATTATTGTTAGAGGAAATTATGAGTTGAAAGAAGGTGATAAAGTAAATATAAAAATTTAATAATTTGAGTTATGATAAATAAAAAACAACCAAAAATCGGCTTGGCTTTGGGAAGTGGCGGAGTCAAAGGTCTATCGCATATCGGTGTTATTAAAGTTTTAGAGGAAAATAATATCCCGATTGATTATATTACAGGCTCAAGTATTGGCGCTTTGGTCGGCGCTTTTTATGCCGCAAATCAAAATATAAATGATCTAGAAAAAATAGCCTTAGAAGCTACGTGGAGAACAGGGCTGTCAATAGTTGATCCGACTTTTAACGGAGGATTAGTTAAAGGAAAAAGATTAGAAAATTTAATTAAAACATGGATCGCAAGCGATTTGAATTTTAATGATCTAAAAATTCCTCTTGTAGTAATAACCACTGATTTAATTACCGGCAAAGAGGTTCATATTAAATATGGCAATATTATTAAAGCAATAATGGCAAGTTTGTCAGTTCCTATTATTTTTCAGCCTGTAAAATATAAAAATAAATTATTAGCTGACGGCGGATTATCAAACCCTTTGCCGGACGATGTGGCGCGCGCAATGGGAGCTGATATAGTGATAGCGGTTAATCTTGATAATGTTTCTTTTAATAATGGATTTAAAAATGATTTAGACAAAAATATTAATTTAACGAAAGTGCCTATAAGGGTGTTAAACATATTGAGGTATCATTTGGCGCAAAATTCTTTAAAAACAGCTGATATTCTTATAGAGCCGAAAGTTGGAGAAATAGGATTGGTCGGCTGGAGTAAATTTTTTGATAATAAAGAAGTTAAAAAAACTATTAGAGTTGGTGAAAAAGCTGCTCTTGAAATTTTGCCTCAAATTAAAAAATTGATATGACATCGCATTTCGTAAAACAAAATACGAAATTCTGCTACGCAACGCGCCACAGAATTGGTCGGGGGAAAATCTGAAAGTTTGATACTTGTGCCCTTGAGAGGAATTGAACCTCTATCTGAGACTTAGGAGGTCCCTGTTCTATCCATTAAACTACAAGGGCGGCATTATTGTAATTGACAACTTTTTAATATTTAGTAAGATTATAATAAAAGTTAATTTTTTATAATTTTAATTTTATGTTTAAACAAGAACAAATTAGCGAAAAAGAGGTGGAAACTATTATCGGTCCATCAGTAAAGGTGAAAGGCAATTTTCAAACTAAAGGAAGTATGCAGATTGATGGTCAATTGGAGGGGACATTGAAAATAGACGAGAATCTTATTGTTGGTGAAAACGCAAAAATAATCGCTAATATTAAGGCTAAAAAAATATCTGTCTCTGGGGAGATTAAGGGGAATATTAATGCTTCTGAAAGTTTAACTTTATCCGAAAAATCAAAAATAGAAGGCGATATTGAAACTGTTATTTTTTCTGTCGCTCCAGGGGCAACAATTGACGGAAAAATTAAGATGGATCAGAAACATAATATTGAAAAAAATAAAAAAGATAATATTAAGAATGAACAAGAATAACATTTAATCAATAACGCAATCCTATTTAAATATTATAGAATAAAAATTAAAAAGTCAAAATTTCATTTTATGTACTATTATCTTTATGATACTTTTTTATCAGACAACAAATATCAAAAAACTCTTCATCGCATAGAAAATAGGCTTGTTGATTTAGGAATTGACGGAAAAATCGGACGGCTTTCAATGATGATGAATGTAGAAAAATTGTTAAACGAAGAAATAAAAAAGGGGGCTAAAACTATTGTTGCAGTAGGCAATAACAACACAATAGATAAAATAATAAATATAGCGGCAGCTGAAAAAATTACAGTTGGAGTTATTCCTGTAGGAGAAAATAATGAAATCGCGGAAATTTTGGGAATTCCGCCAATGGATTTGGCTTGTGATATTCTAAGCCGTCGTCGCGTAAAAAAAATTGATTTGCTAAAAATAAACAGGCGATATTATATTTTAAATTTAAAAATGGATGCTGATAAAAATATTGAGATTGTCTGTGAAGATAAATATAAAGTAAAATTGACAGCTAAAAAAGGAGAAATTTATATTTATAATTTAGTTAATAAGGAATATATAAAAAATAATTTTAAATTCAAAAAAAGTATTGAAAATTTTTTTAGTCCGCAAGATAAAATGTTTGATATAGTAATTAATCCGACGGACACAAGTTTGGCGAATAATTTATTAAAAATATTTAGAAGAAAACAGGCTGGCGGCGCGACTTTAATTCCAGGAAAAAAAATAAAGATAAGCGCTAAAAAAATAGTATCAGCTGTTTGTGATAATAATAATGTAGTAAAAACGCCTTTGGATATAAAAATAGTTCCGCAAGTGCTAAAAATAATCGTTGGTAAAAACAGAAAATTTTAAATTTTTTGAATTACAGAATAAAAATCAAGCCGCAGTGGTGGAACTGGTAGACACGAGGGACTTAAAATCCCTTGGGGGAAACCCTGTGACGGTTCAAATCCGTCCTGCGGCACCAGTAAATAAACATTAAACCTATTAGAGTAATAAATTTCGTTACAAAATTTATTACGCAGCAAGTCTATTAAGGCAGGGTAGCTCAGTCGGTTAGAGCGAGGGAATCATAACCCCTAGGCCGCGGGTTCAATTCCCGCCTCTGCCACAAATAAAAAAACAGCCCAAAAGGTTGTTTTATTATTAACTTAATTTTTTACCAACTTTATTTTTAAAAACAAAAAAACATTCTAATGCAAAAATAAATAAAATTAATTCTATGCTAGTTTCGAAAATTTCACCAACCCTGTAGACATCAAAAACTCCTTTTTCTATACTGAATATTCCCTCAGTAATATCATTCATTTCTTTGCTAATTAAGATCAATAAAGCAATAAACAAACTTCCTGTTTGAATATTTAATCTATCAATCCATTTTTTAAATACTGAAAAAATATTTACTAAAAATGTTACGAAAACAAAATAGAAAATAATTAAATTTATTCCTTTATCAAATAAATTTATTGTTGATTTATAAAAAAATTTTAAATTATGGATATTTATTTCATTTTGATAATTGATATTACTAATAAATTCAGGAGTATAAATATTAAATAATCTTTGCCCCCAGCTTATTTCTTCTCCAAACAGAATAAAAAGAAAAATACCTGCGAATAAAAAAAATAATCTTTTACTCCTTTTCTGTAAGCTTTTTATAAAAATATAAAAGAAAATAAAAGAACCGAATAATAAAACTAAGGCACCGACAATCTCATAAATCCCATCTTCTTTCAAAAAAGAAAAAACTAAACCATCGCGATCATAAAAATGTAAAATAATTGGCAGTAAATATAAAAAAAATAAAAATAACAAAATAAATAATTTGCATTTCTGCGAATTTTTTTTATAAAAATTAAAATATTTTACACTTTCAAGCTTCATAGACTTTCGACTTATAGAGTTTTAGTTTTGGCAAATAACCCCTCCTTTTTTACCCAAACTACCCACTTGTCAGGGTGGATTTTACGATAAGTTTTTTATTTATTCGCATTCTCCTGTTTTGTATCCGTTGACTGTTTCTGTTTTAGATGAATACAGGCAGGCGGCGCAAGCATTTGTAAAAGTTTTCCAAACTGTAAATTCTTCCTCTATAATTATTTTAGGGTTGATTTTAGAAATATTTTTTTTAATTTTAGCGCAGACAGGATTGTAATCCTTAGAACATACTTTGGTAAAAGCAAATTCTTTGCAATCATACAGTTCGTTTTTTACTTCATTCACTGCAATAATATCAATAATTTCACCTCCTTGAATTTTAATTTTAACCTTTCTTTTTGAAGCGCTGAGATCGCTATATGAAAAATAAAAAACCCATGAGTATGGAATTTTTTGCTTTATTGTTTTTACAAGGGAAAGATCATTTCCTTTATCGTCTGCATATTCAGAACTGGTTTCTATCGCATTTTTGGCGATTTTTGCGCTCTCCTTTTCGCTTATCTTTTTAAATTTAAAGTCCCCCATATCAATAATATTATCAACAGTCAATTGTTTTCCGCCTATATCATCAACAGTATCTGATATTTTTCCTTCAATTTTAATAATCGCCTCTTTGTCGCGCAGAGCCTTTAATAATTCGCTTATCTCTTGATCAATCGCTGTTATTCCGATTTTTTCGCCGTTTAACATTTCAAAATAATCGTCAAATTTAGCTCCGCGCAAACTGATTATTTCACCTTCCCAGATATTATCATTCAAATAAAAATCTCCCTGGACGCATTTTCCTTTAAAAAATTTCCATTCTTCGCACTCTGAATTATCTTGAAAAACGCAGACTCCGTATTCCTGATTTCTAAAATCTGCGCGAATATCCAGCGCGCCGCCTTTTTCTTGGCAATTTATTGAAGCTGGATTTCCCAAAACTTCACGCGCGCATTTTTGCTCTTGGCAAAAATAACGAATTCCAATTGAAGCTTCTTGCGGAATACAGTCTTCGTCAAGACGGCAAATCTGGCCTTGATTATTATCCGTTGAAATCGTCTGTTGTTTTTCATTTTTATTATTTAACAAAATAAAGCCAGTTAAAAAAACCGCTGTTAAAACCAAAAAACTAAAAATCAAAATAAAAACTTTTTTCATAAATATTATCTATATTCTAACGATAACTTTAAATACTACATTAAGAAGCGCTAACTTGAAGATTTTGCTAAATTCTCTTCTAAGAAAGCCTCGTCTGGGGAAACAAAATTTCCATTGCCTTGATAAAGCTGATAATAAGTGGAACTATCTTGGCTTACATAATATCTTTCACCGGTTATTATATATGGCGACTCAGTCGGCAAATAAATATCCAGATCTTTGCCATCCGATATAATTGTAACTATCTGCTCCTCTATTGAATTTCCGCTGCTCATAACAAGCAAAAATAAAATACCGTTTTTATCCGATGCTTGTCCTAATTTAGTAAAAACATTATCATCTCCAAGATCGCCTAAATATGTCAAATAACCTCTATTTTCATTAGAGCTGGAAGAATCATAATA
>JAYEJQ010000028.1:0-2045 GCA_034660735.1 Patescibacteria group bacterium
ATAAATCCAAAACGGTTTAAAATTTTAAATTTTTTAAAATCTTTTAACATCATAGTAATAGAAAATTATTTAAAATTATTTTGAATTTTAATATTTGAATTTTTGATTTATTTGTAATTTGTAATTTTGAATTTTGAATTTACCATATCACATACTTAAGCATAGATTTTCCATCACTAACAGCGGATTAACGTTGGAACACAAATAATTTTTTGATTTATTAACGGAATCAATAAATTTAATGAATTTCAACTGTGAATATTCTTTTTCAATTTTTTTAATTTTATCTGCAACAAAACGATAACTTACGCAAGACAACCCACAACTCCCGACAAGTAGCAAATCTCTTGATAAAAACAAAAATTTATCTAAAATTTCTTCCGCTAAAAATATTTTTTCCTGAAAATTTTTTTTAACAGCGAATTTTTTTTCAAAATAAGAGAATCTTTCGTTCATAGAACAATTAAACAGATCTAATAACTCATTTACTGCCTGCTTGTGGTTATTTAATAATCTGCGATTTTTAATATATTTGATTGCCGCGCCAGGTCTCCCTTGAGATATTGCCGCGACCTCGCCCGCTAAATTTTTATCTGCTCCGCTTTTTAAAAGCGAAACTAAAATATTTTCTTCGCTCACTAAATTAAAATTAATTATCTGTGATCTAGATTTAATAGTAACTGGCAATTTGCTTAAATATTCAGTTGTTAAAATTATCAGTGGCTTGCCGCTCGGCTCCTCTAAAATTTTTAAAAGCGAGTTAGCCGCGGATAAACTTAATGAATGCGCGTTATTTATTAACATTATTTTATAACCGCCAGCAAGCGAACTTTGCTCAAATTCACTGATTACATTCCGAATTTGTTCAATACTTATATTTTTTTTGCCTTCTAATAAATCAATTTGATAAAAATCAGGATAAATGTTTTTAATAAAATTTCTGCAATTCGCGCAGACATTACAAGGCGTTTGATCGCCTTTTTCGCATATAACCGATTGGATAAAATATTTAGCAACTGTTTTTTTGCCAACTGATTTTAATCCAGCAAAAACATAACAATGCGCTATTCTATCAGCGGCAATACTTTGCCACAAAAAATTCAAAATATTTTTATGTCCTATGATTTGTTCGCCGATATTTTGTTTCATCTATTTATTTCCCAAAATAATAATCACATCTGCGTCACTCTCTTTTTCTATCTCAGGCAACTCTTTTATAGCCACTATCCCTAGCCTGCTTTCTAAATCTTCTATGTCTATATCTTTTAAATTTATTAGGATGTTTTCGCTGTATTCTGAATTAGCCGCATTACTCATATTTATAATATCATATTTTTTTAAAATTCCCAATTCATCTTTTAAATTATTGGCTGCGCCGACGGTTTCACTGCCGTTTCTAATATCTAATGTTAAAATATCCACAGACTCTTCGTTTGCGATCTGATTTTTTATTTCGCTTAATTCACGATTGCGCTCAGCTTCTCTTTTGATTTTTTCGCTAACAGAAATATTATCGTCTTCTGTCAATTCTTGTTGATTTTTAGTATAGACTGGACCGACATTCACTAAAATATCTCTATCAGGATCGTAAATAATAGCTATTCTTTTATAGACGACTAATTTATCGCCATTTTTTGCGTCTTTGTAAAATTCCTGTTCGCTAATCAAAGATTCAATATTTTTAATAACGGCAATCATCGGACTCTCTTCTGTTGGCAAAATAATATGCCTCTTAATTTTATCTAATAATTCGCTTGACTCTTGCTCGGCTAACTCCTGCCTTGCTTCTGGGGTTGAAAGATGTAAAATCCGTTTTTTCGCTTTTTGGTAATTTAAAAATGTCCAAACAAAAGCCGCGCTTATTATTAATAAACAAAAGATTAAAAAGATTGGCAATACTTTTTTTGATATTTCTTGTTTTGGAGTGTTAATAGATTTTTTAATTGGCATAAATTTTAAAAATAATTTTATAAATATTTAACTATGTTATTATTATAATTTTTAATAAAAAATAAATCAATAACTGCAACTTATCTTTATTTGAT
>JAYEJQ010000028.1:2145-17113 GCA_034660735.1 Patescibacteria group bacterium
TTTTATTTAAAACTTTTTAATTTCTGCTATAATAAATTTACTGAATAATAATATTTTAAATCTATGAATTTAATAAATGTTAAAAATTTAAAAAAAGAATTTGTGTCTGGAGATATTACGACTAAGGTCTTGCGCGGAATTTCTTTTAATATTGAGAAAGGCGAATTTGCGGCTATTATGGGGCCGTCTGGATCGGGAAAATCAACCTTAATGCATATCTTGGGATTTTTAGATAAAGCGACATCTGGTGAATACAAATTTGAAAATAGAGATATAATCGGACTGGAAGATAACGAGTTAGCGCGCTGGCGGAATGAAAAAGTCGGTTTTGTTTTTCAATCTTTTAATCTATTGCCGCGCTTAACTGTATTAGAAAATGTAAAACTGCCACTCACTTATGCTACCAGATATAAAAATATAAATATGGAAGAACAAGCAAAAAAAATTTTAAAAAAAGTCGGATTAGAACATAGGATGCGATATTATACAAACCAAATATCAGGCGGCGAAAAGCAGAGGGTCGCTATAGCGCGCGCTTTGGTTAATAATCCTTCAATTATTTTTGCTGACGAACCGACTGGAAACCTTGATTCAAAATCAGGAATACAAATAATGGAAATTCTGCAAAAATTAAACAGAGACGGAAATACTATTATTTTAGTGACTCATGAAACTTATACTTCAGAACACGCAAAAAGGATTATTAAAATTGCTGACGGAAAAATCGTCGGCGACTATCAAGTCAAAAACCGAAGGATAGCTAAATACGGAGAAATGCTTAAATAAAAATGTTCAACAAACTAAAACAATCTATCGCCTCTTCAATCGCGGTTCTTCTGTCAAATAAAATCAGAAGTTTTTTGACTATGCTCGGCATTATTATCGGAGTAAGCGCGGTTATTATTATTATGGCCGTTGGAGCTGGAGCGCAAAATTTGATTTTATCGCAAATTGAAAGTTTAGGAACAAATACTATCGGAATAATGCCAGGCAAATCAGAAGAGAGCGGTCCTCCGACAAGCGCAATGGGGATTGTTATCACAACTTTAACTTACGAAGACGCGATGGCCATAAAAAACAAAAGTAATGTTCCGAATTTAATTGACGCGGTGGCTTACACAAAAGCCGTCGCGACTGTTAGTTATAAATCTAACACTTATGACACAAATTTAAATGGATGCACGGTTAGTTATTTGGCTGTTGAAGGCGGTGAATTAAAAGATGGAAGATTTTTAACTAAAGCTGAAGAAAAAAATTTGGCAAGAGTAGCTATTTTAGGAAGCGCGGTAAAAAATGAACTGTTCGGAAATTCCACCGCGATTGGAAAAAAAATAAAAATTAAAAAACACTTATTTGAAATAATCGGCGTTATGAAAGAAAGAGGCACTGTCGCTTTTCAGGATTATGACGATCAAATTATTATTCCAATTAAAACTATGCAAAAACTGATCGTTGGCGTTAATCATCTTGGGCTTATCAGGGCTAAAATAGATAGTGAAAAAAATATTGAACGGGCTATAAGCGACATAGAAATAACTTTGCGCGATCGCCATAATATAACTGATATGAGCGGAGACAGTGATGATTTTACAGTGAGGAGCGGAGCTGAAGCGTTAGATATGATTACGGTTATCACTGACGCATTACGTTATTTCTTGGCGGCGATGGCCGCGATTTCGCTTATTGTCGGCGGCATAGGCATTATGAATATAATGCTCGTCAATATAACAGAACGGACGCGAGAGATTGGTTTACGCAAGGCGGTTGGGGCGAATAATACGCAAATTATGAACCAATTTTTAATTGAATCCGCAATTTTAACATTTATTGGAGGTTTAATAGGAATCGTAATAGGCATTCTTATCTCTTATATAATAACATTTGTTGCTAATTTTTTAGATTACGATTGGGCTTTTATTATCTCTCCAATATCTGTAATACTGGCTATCATAGTGTCAACTGTTGTTGGTTTAATTTTCGGATTATATCCAGCAATAAAAGCAGGACAGCTTGAACCGATTGAAGCGCTAAGATATGAATAATAAAATGTCTTGAATAAATTATTATATTCAACTATAATAAAAATAAAAATATTAAAATTATGATGCAAGATTGGCAATTAAGCGATTTTAAATTAAAAATTGGATATTGGTTTATATCTAATAAAATTTTTCTAAAAAGATTTTTTCTGTTTTGTTTAATTATTTCAGATGTTTTGCTGATAAGTTTAAGCGGAAAGCGGCTAATAAAATATTACACGGTAGAAAGAGTTGAACTTAACAAAATGATGTCTGAAATAAATTTATTAACTATAGATTTTAAATCTTATCGCGAAAAAAACAAGGCGCTTAATTTACAAATTTCAGAATTAGATGTAATAAGCCTTGGAAATAATCGGTATAACTTAATCGCAAAAGTAGTTAATCCAAACCTAAAAAAATGGGTAGCGGAAGATGTTGAATATTATTTTTATTCAAACGGTTTTCAATCTGAACACAAAAAAAGTTTTATACTTCCAGGAGAAAAAAAATTTTTAACCGCTTTTAATATTGAAAGCGATTTAGCAATCAGAAATCCGAAATTATTAATATCAAATATTAAATGGAAAATGATTAAAAAAAAAGATATTGAAAATTTTTCCAAAAAAATAAAAGAGATAACTGATTTTCAGATTAAAAAAATAAATTTTTCTTATTTATCAGATCTTCAAATTAAAAATTCAGGGAATTCAATTAATTTTTTAGTTAAAAATAATACCGTCTATGACTATTACGAAGTAGGATTTTTTATTATCACTTACAATGGTCCGATGATTACCAGCGCTAACTACCTGCAGTTAGATGATTTTATGGCTGGAGAAGAAAAAAAAGCGGAGATAGTGTGGCAACAAACAATACCGAAGCCGTCTCAAATTATCATAAAGCCTGAAATAGATATATTAAATAAAAATATTATCATAAACAACAATTACATCGGATTGCCAAAATAGGTTATTGATTGTGTAATTAGTTTTGTTACGAAATATCACTTTAAATTAAGCTGTCGCCCCGTAGTTACTACGGGGTCTATCGCTACTATTCGCTATATTATGATTAAGGTTGATAAAACTTTAAATTTTATAGTTGATTTTACCGAGTAATATTTAGTTAACAGAAAACACAGACCCCGCCGCTCGCGAGCAGCGGGGTGACAATATTTTTGTTTTTCGTAATTCAAAGTAATTAGTTTTGTTATGAATAGAGAAAAATTATGAAATTTTTACAGCGCGCGAATTTGCGTAATTTAGACTTATGGTTATTGATAATAATTCTTATCTTGATCGGTTTTAGCTTAATTACTATTTACAGTTTGGATTTAAGCCAAAAAACCGATTTTTTTTATTTTAAAAAACAGCTGATTTTTTCAGTTATAGGAATAGTATGCTTTTTTGCGTTCGCGCTAATAGATTACAAAATTTTAAAAACTTATAGTTACGCAATTTATCTTTTTGCCTTAACTCTATTGATATTAGTCCTTTTTTTCGGCAAAGTTGTGCATGGAACGCGCGGCTGGTTCGCTTTTTACGGAATTAGCGCGCAACCGGTTGAATTTGCTAAAATCGCTATTATTATAACTTTGGCAAGATTTTTATCTATGCGCGCGTATGAAATAAAAAAATTTTTAAATATTTTTTTAAGCGCAATTCTGCTGTCTCCGACAATCTTATTAACTCTTCTTCAGCCTGATTTAGGATCCGCGATAATTCTATTGATTTTATGGATAGGTATGCTGTTTATAGGCGGAATGGAAAAAAAACATTTGTTTTTATTATCAACGTCTCTTATATTATGTTTTTGCCTTGCATGGTTTTTCAGTTTTAAAGATTATCAGAAAGACAGAATTTTAACATTTTTAAACCCGTCATTAGATCCTTTGGCGTCGGGATATAATGTTATTCAGTCCACTATTGCCGTCGGGTCTGGCAAATTGTTTGGACGCGGAATATCTTCAGGATCGCAAAGCCAGTTGCAATTTTTGCCTGAAGCGCATACTGATTTTATATTCTCAAGCTTAGCTGAAGGATTAGGGCTAATCGGCGCTGGACTATTACTATTTTTATTCGTTATTTTATTTTATAAAATAATTAAAAAATTAAAGGGCGTGTCTAATGATTTTGGAATTTTTTTAGTATCTGGAATTTTGATATATTTCATAAGCCAAATTTTTCTTAATATCGCGATGAATATAGGAATAGCTCCAGTGATGGGGATTCCACTTCCGCTTATAAGTTATGGCGGAAGTTCTTTAATAGTTAGTTTTATAATGCTCGGAATAATCGCAAATGTCTTAACTCAGAAATCAACTTTAAAATAAAATGCGCAGATCCAAAATAATTTTATCAGTTGCAATCTCTTTTATTTGCGGAATCGCTCTGGCAAACCTAATATCAATTCCGATTTTTGCAATATATTGCTTTATAATTTTAAATATCGCTATAATCTCGCTATTTTGGCATAATCGCTTTTTACGGATAACAGCTATTTGTTTATGCTGTTTTTTATTCGGAATATTTCGCTTTGAACTTTGCAATAACGCGGTTAAAAAAATCATTGATAATGATTTTCAAAATAAATCTTCTTTCACAGGAATAATCGTTGACGAACCGTCGCTTAAAAATAGCTATCAAAATTTAATAGTTGAAAGTAGCGATATTTCTGGAAAAATATTAGTGAGCGCCAGTTTATACCCATTGTATAACTATGGCGACAAATTAAAAATAGATTGTAAATTAAAATCTACCACGCAAGATGATAAATGGAAAAAATATTTTATTAAGGAAAAAATTTATTATTCATGCTATTATCCGCAAATTCAGGTTATTTCAAAAAATAATCGCGGCAAATTTTACGCCCAACTTTTAAAATTCAAACAAAAAAGCAGAAGAATAATTAAAAAAAACGTTTCAGGGCAAGAATCGCAAATTCTATCAGCAATGCTTCTCGGATATAAAAAAAATATTCCGACGGGACTGAGGGATAAATTTTCTCAAGCCGGGATTAGTCATATTATAGCTATTTCTGGCGCTCATATTGCCATTATTATTTTTATTGTGATGTCGCTACTTATAAATTTCGGATTATGGCGAAAGCAGTCATTTTATTTAACAATAATTCTAATTTGGATTTTTATTATTTTAATCGGAGCGCCTTCGTCCGCCGCGAGAGCGGGAATTATGGCAACAATAATAATGATAGGCGTAAATATTGGAAGAATTAACAGCGCGATAAATATTTTAACTTTAGCGGCAGCGCTAATGCTTTTGATAAATCCGTTTTTGCTTTTCAACGATATCGGTTTTCAGCTCTCATTTTTAGCTGTTTTTGGAATTATTTATCTATCGCCGATATTTAATCTTTGGCTGAAAAAATTTTCCGAATTCAACGGAATTAAAAAAATTCTAATTATCACATTGTCGGCGCAAATAGCCACGTTGCCTTTGTCAATATACTATTTCGGCAAACTTCCAATCCTGTCTCCGCTGATTAACTTAATTATTGTTCCGCTTCTTGCTATAATCCTATTTTTAGGATTTGCGATAATTTTATTCGGATTTATATATCTGCCAGTCGCAAAAATTATAGGAATAATAGAATGGCTAATACTTAATCTCTTAATAAAAATCACCTATTTTTTCACATCCCTGCCGTTCAGTTATCTGACTATTGAAAAAATAAATTTCGCGTGGATTTTAATTTCCTATATTATAATAATAAGCGGTTTTATTTTTATTAATAAAAAACAAAAAGCAGAGACAATATTCAGTGATTTCTAATTTTTTCTAATTATTTTGAATTACGAAATACAAAAAATTTTGTCACCCCGCTACTCGCGAGCGGCGGGGTCTGCGCTTATTGCCAACTAAATATTACTCGACAAAATCAACTATAAAATTTAAAGTTTTATCAACCTTAATCATAATATAACGAATAGTAGCGACAGATCCTGAACTAAATTCAGGATGACAGCTTAATTTAAAGTGATATTTCGTAATTCAAAGTAATTATGAATTTGCCAAACAAAAAAAATTTGCGAATTATTTTAGCGATTGCCATTTTGTCAGTGCTGTTTTTTTTAAATTTCGTTTCCGCTAATAAAAACAGTGATAAATTAAGAGTGTCATTTTTTGATGTTGGACAAGGAGATTCTATTTTTATCCAAACGCCGAATAAAAAAGATATTCTGATTGACGGCGGTCCGAATAACGCAGTAATAAAAAAACTTGGAAAAGCGATGCCGTTTTGGGACAAAACAATAGATTTGATAATAATCACGCATCCGCACTCTGATCATATCAGCGGTTTGATTGAAATAATTAAAAAATACGAAATCAAAGAAATTTTTTATACAGGCGTTTTATATAATTCAGAAACTTACGCGGAATTATTGCGGCAAATTAAACAGAATAAAATTAAACTTATTGAAATTAATCAACAGCAAGAACTAACATTAGACAAAAATTTAAAACTAAAAATTCTGTTCCCGAATGAAAATTTACGCGAAAAAAATATTGAAAATCTCAATAACACTTCTATGGTTGTAAAATTAATTTATGATGAAAATTCTTTTTTATTCGCCGCTGACGCTGAATATGAAGTTGAACAAATTTTATTGGAAAACAACACTGACATTAAAGCAGACTTATTAAAAGTCGGGCATCAAGGCGCGAGCGATTCAAGTTCTCTGAAATTCTTGCAAAAAGTCAGTCCGCAAATTGCGATTATTTCCGTCGGCAAAAATAATAAATTCGGACATCCTTCCCTACGGGTGATTAGAAGATTAGAAAAACTCGGAGCGAAAGTTTTTCGCTCCGACCAAAACGGAGACATTAAAATTATCGCTAACGGAAAAAATTATAAAATTTTAATTGAAAAATAAAAAATTAAAAAAATATGATTGTCCTATTTTCATATTTTTTAGCCATTTTTAAAGGGCTTTTTTAATAAAAAATTCTTGACTAATTTCGCGGTCGCGTATTTTGCTAAAAAATTTAAAGGATTGTTTAAAATACTTACGGTAGCTTGAATAATTTTTTGGCATTTTTAGTTGTTATTTTAGCAATCTCTTCAACATCAACCCCGCGAATTTCAGCTATTTTTCGCGCTATATATTTAACATAAATTGGCTCATTCCGCTGTCCGCGATGCGGAGGCGGAGTTAAATAAGGACAATCGGTTTCAATCATAAATTTATCATCTGGAACTCCTTTAATCCACTCATACCCTTTTAAAAATACTACTAATCCAGTGAAAGAAATCAAAAAATCCAAATCAAAATATTTCCTCGCTGTCTCCAAATCTTTGTTAAAACAATGGATTACTCCGTTCGCTTTGGGATAATCTGACTTTAATTTTCGCAAAATTTTTATCAAATCTTCATGAGCGTCACGGCAATGGATTATTATTGGCAAATTTACATCTTGGGCTAATTTAAATTGCTGAATAAAAATCCTTTTTTGGTCCTCTTTGATTTCGGCTTCTTCATCATCGCTAATATCTTTTTTAGCTCTATTTTTTAGACGAAAATAATCAAGCCCGATCTCGCCGATAGCCACGACTTTTTCGTCTTGCGCTAAATTTTTATATTTATCATAATTAAATTTTTCCGCGCGACTGTTAAATTGCATCTCGTCTTCGTCAACATGAAATTCCTGCAAATGTATCGGGTGCAAACCGACTGCGGCGTGAACGTCTTTTTTATATTGGTTTGCGATTTTTACGGCTCTCTCTGAAGTTGTAATTTGCGATCCGACAATAATAAGATTAGTGTCATTTTCCAAAGCGCGCTGAATAACACTATCTCTGTCATTAATATAAACGCTGAAATTCAAATGTGAATGCGTGTCTATAAACATAAAATTTAAAATTAAAAAATTAAAATTATAATAATCCTGCCGCGCAAAAAAATTACTTTTTTTCGCAATCAACTACAGTAATTACTCCTGTTATCACTACAAGCATAAGCAAACCGTTTAGATTCAAATGAGACACAACAAATCGCGGACGAAATAATTCTATTAAATTAAAAAAAATAAATGAAATCAAAGAAATATAAAAAATATCATTTATAATAGTTATAACAAACTTTTTATATTTATCTTTTATTTTGACGACTATTGACATATTAACTTATTTTTTCTATTATCTAAGTATATAATAATAATAGATGAATAATCAAAATTTGCAAGTTTAAGATGAATTTATTTTTGATTTTTTGCGTCCATAGCTCAGCTGGTAGAGCAGCTGCCTTTTAAGCAGAAGGTCGCAGGTTCGAGCCCTGCTGGACGCACTATTTCGGATGTCAGATGTCGGATTTTAGTCGAATATCGGATTCTAATCGGATATCTGAAATCTAAATTCCGAAATCCGAAACGCCGAGGTAGCTCAGTGGTAGAGCAAAGGACTGAAAATCCTTGTGTCGTGAGTTCAATTCTCACCCTCGGCACAAATATCAGATATCGGATTTCGGATTATTTATCTGACATCCGACATCTGACTTCTGAAATCCGAAACGGGGCGTGGCGCAGTTGGTAGCGCGCGTGGTTTGGGACCATGAGGCCGCTGGTTCAAGTCCAGTCGCCCCGACAAGTTATTTAAAAAACCCTTTAAACAAAAATTTAAAGGCTTTTTTATTTTTTTATGCTGTAAATTTTTTAAATAATTTAACCCCTTTTTAAATAATTTAACCCCCCAACCCCCCTTGTCAGGGGGGAATATTGAAAAAAAGATTTCCCCCTAATAATGGGGACTAAGGGGGTTAAAAAAAATAGAAATTATTTCTTATTTTCTGGTCTTAATAGCCGCACCTGTTTTCCCGCTTGCCACATTTCAGATTCCCTTATTTCTTTAAGTTCTTCCTTTAATTTTTCGCTGTAATTCGGATCGCTGTTTGCTTTAAGAGTAATTTTTGTCTCAGTCCCATTTTTAACGCTTTCGTAAAGTTCTTCAAAAACAGGTTCAACAGCTTTTCTAAATTTATGCCGCCAATCAAGCGCGCCTCTTTGCGCTGTTGATGAACAATTAGAAAACATCCAATCCATTCCATTTTCGCCGATTAAAGGATACAAACTTTGCGTCGCTTCTTCAACTGTTTCATTAAAAGCTTCTGACGGGCTGTGTCCTTTGGATCGCAAAAGATTGTATTGCGCTTCCATTATCCCAGCAATCGCGCCCATTAAGACGCCGCGTTCGCCTGTTAAATCGCTCAAAACTTCCTTTTCAAAAGTTGTTTGGAATAAAAATCCTGAACCGATGGCTATTCCGATAGCTTTAGCCCTGTCTTCCGCTTTACCTGTCGCATCTTGAAAAACCGCGAAACTTGAATTAATTCCGCGCCCTTCCAAAAAATTCCGACGAACAGACAAACCAGATCCTTTTGGCGCCGCCAGAATAACATCAATGTCTTCTGGCGGAATTACTCCTGTCTGATCTTTGTAGACGATTGAAAATCCATGCGAAAAATAGAGCGCCTTTCCATTGGTTAAATATTTTTTAATATTTTCCCATTGCGATTTCTGCCCAGCGTCGGACAAAAGATACATAATTATTGTCGCTTTATCGCAAGCGTCCTCAATGTTAAAAAGCGTCTCTCCTTCAACCCAGCCGTCTTTTACGGCTCTTTCCCAGCCATCATCCCCTTCTCTTCTCTGTCCGACAATAACTTTAAATCCGTTATCGCGCATATTCATCGCTTGGCTCGGACCTTGAACCCCGTAGCCGATTACAGCCATTGTCTCGTTTTTTAATACTTCGCGCGCTTTTTCTAAAGGAAATTCGTCGCGCGTAACGACATTCTCTTCAACGCCGCCAAAATCTATTTTTGCCATAAATTTTTATTTAAAAATAACTAATTTAAGTGAAGTTTATTCTGTTTATAATTAAATATTGTATTAACTTCTTGTTTTTTTATTATTTTACCAATTTTTTTAATTTTAGGCAAATTATGGGTGTCACCTATGTATCTCATCTTTTGCAGTTCTGAATTCTGCATAGTTCTAAATTTTCATCTAACAAAAATATAAAATAAAAAAAGATAATGAAAAATTTGCAAAAATAGCATAAACAGATATAATAAACTTGTTGCGTAATAAATTTATGAAAGAAAAAAATAAGATTATTATCAATGAGCAAAAATCAGGCATGCGTCTTGACCTGTTTTTGGCGGAAAATTTTCCAAAATACTCCCGTTCTTTTTGGCAAGAAATTATTCGACAAAAAATTGTTTTATTGAACAACAAAAAAATTTCTTCGCATTACAAATTAAAGGAGAGCGATATTATCGCGATAGACCGAGAAATATTAGAAAAAACAGCCGCGCGAAAAAAGATTGATTTGTCTCCGAATAAAAAAATTAAATTAAAAATTATTTTTGAAGACAAAGATTTTTTAATCATAAACAAACCGTCTGGATTAACAGTTCATCCGTCCGAAAGTGTTCCGAAAAATACGCTTGTTAACGGCTTGCTGGCTTATCTGCCTGAGTTAAAAAATGTCGGCGAAAATAAAACGCGTCCAGGAATTGTCCATCGGTTAGATAAAGATGTTTCAGGTATTATGGTGATCGCTAAAAATCAAAAATCGTTCCAATTTTTAAAAACGCGGTTCCAAAATCGCGAAATTAAAAAAGAATACTTAGCCTTAGTTCACGGAAAAATAAACAAAAACAGCGGAGAAATAAATTTAAAAATCGGCAGAAGCAAAAGGACTGGACTGATGGCAGCGAGCAGAAATAAAAACTGCAAAGAGGCAAAAACTTTTTTTTGGACAATTAAAAAAACGGAAAAATTTTCTCTGCTAAAAATTCAGATATTCACGGGTAGAACGCACCAAATCCGCGTTCATCTGAAAGCGATAAATCATCCTATAGTCGGCGATAAAACCTATTGCTTAAAAAAATATAAAAATTCCAGTAAAATAAAAAGAATGTTTTTGCATTCGCGTAAACTCGGATTTAAAAATTTAAAAAACAAGTGGGCAGAGTTTAAATCAGAACCGCCTGTTGAATTTAAAAAATTTTATGAATAAAAAAAACAACCTTTTTATAATATCAGGACCGTCTGGAGTTGGCGAAGATAGTGTTATTTTCGGGCTTAAAAAATGTTTGGATATTAAAAAAATTATCACTACTACCACAAGAAAAATCCGATCAAATGAAACAGAAGGAAAAGAATATTATTTTATTTCAAAACAGGAATTCAAAAAAGGTATCGCGAATAATGAATTTTTTGAATACGCCGAAGAAGATAACGCGCAATTTTATGGCGTTAAAAACAAAGAGATTAAAAACGCGTTTAATAGCGAAAAAATCGGAATTTGGAAAATTGATTACAAAGGAGTTATAACCGCTAAAAAACTTATGCCGCAAATTATAGCTATTCTAATACTCCCGCCATCGCTTAAAACATTAGAAAAAAGATTATCAAAAAGAGGCGAAACAAAAGAATTCATAAAACAAAGAATTGATTACGCAAAAGGATGGCTGGAATATAAAAATATTTTTGATTATCAAATAATCAACCGCGAAAACAGGCTCGCGGAAACCGTGAAAAAAGTAAAAAAAATCATCTTAAATAATATTGACAAATAACCATTTAAAATTTAACATTTTGTTTATTTGTAATGTAATTAAATAATTTTTTTTGACAAAAAATAAAAATCGTGTAATGTTAAATAAAATTATTATTAAATAACTCTATTATGTCAGAAATAAAAGACGAAAAAAAAGTTAAGGATAACGATGATAAAAAAGAAAAAAAAGTTAAAAAAACAGTTAAAAATAATCAACAAGCAGAAATGATTTCGCCTACGAAAATAAAATCTGGAATGATTGTTAGAATCTATCAAAAAATTAAAGAGGTTAATCCGAAAGGCGAAACTAAAGAGCGATTGCAGTTTTTTGAAGGCACTGTCTTGGCGCGTAAAAATGGAAATGAACCGGGAGCGACCATTACCATCCGCAAGGTTTCTAACGGTATAGGCGTGGAAAAAATATTCCCATTGCATTCGCCGACTATCGCAAAAGTTGAACTATTGCAAAAAATAAAAACTCGTCGCGCAAAGCTTTATTTCCTGCGCAGAGGATATAAAAAACGGCTAAAAAAAATCAAGGCGTAAATTTTGTCAAAAAAATTATCTATATTTTTAAATATTGATACTTTTTTATCTATACAATTTTCAATGTCTATTGACAATTTGTATAAAATAGTATATACTGTAAATAGAATTATACAACCTATTTATGTATATAAAAAGAAAAATTGAAAAAGAGATTAGGCAATTATCAAAAGAATTTCCGATAATAGCAATTTTGGGTCCAAGGCAATCAGGAAAAACAACATTAGCAAAACGCATTTTTAAAAAATATAAATATGTATCTTTGGAAGATCCAGATATGCGAAATTTGGCTCTTGAAGATCCGCGCGGATTTTTATCTCAATATAATCAAAAAGTAATTATAGACGAAATACAAAGATCGCCAGAACTGTTTTCTTATTTGCAAACGCATACTGATAAATTAAAAGATACGGGATCGTTTGTAATCACGGGATCGCAAAATTATCTACTCATGGAAAATATTTCGCAGTCATTAGCGGGCAGAATCGGATTAACAACACTCTTGCCGCTCAGTATTGAAGAAATTATAAAAGATAATTCAAAGTTAACGTTAGAAGAATTGATGCTAACGGGATTTTATCCAAGAATTTATGATCAAAACATTAGACCGCAAAATTTTTATAAAGCTTATGTGAACACGTATATAGAAAAAGATATTCGGCTTATTAAAAATATAGTTGATTATGATTCTTTCTATAAATTTATAAAAATCATAGCGGGGCGAACTGGACAAATACTAAACACTCTGGCGATTTCTAATGAATGCGACATTTCGCACAATACTGTTAAAGAATGGTTAAACGTGCTGGAAACAAGTTACATAACATACAAATTAAAACCGTTTTATAAAAATTATAACAAACGGATAATAAAAAATTCAAAAATTTATTTTTACGATACAGGACTTGTCTGCTATCTGCTCGGCATAAAAAATATTGAAAATTTAAACACTCATTATAATAAAGGAAATATTTTTGAGACTTTTGTTATTAGCGATTTTATTAAAAATAATTTTAATAAAGGCGAGGTTCGCGATTTTTATTTTTGGCGCGATAGCCAAAAAAAAGAGATTGATTTAATTATTGACGACGGAACTAATCTAAAAATCGCGGAGATTAAATCAAGCCGCACTATTAGAGACAATTTTTTTCAAGGGCTTGATTATTGGAATTCTTTAAGCAAAAATAATCCAAAAAATTCTTACCTAATTTACGCTGGCGAAAGCGAACATAGAAAAAAAGATATAAATATAATGAATTGGAGGAATGTATGTAAAATTTAAAAACAGCCTTTCTTGTTTCTATTTTTTTTATTTGTTGTTTAGATTGATTAATGATTTTCATTCATAACTAATTTTTGATTAAAAATTCATATAAATATTTTGGTTTATTTAAAGCATTTAATCAGTAAATTAGTATAAAACTTGTTAGATGAAATAATAAAAAAATTTTTAAATCTCACTTCAGAAATTTATTATTTGGGGCTATTTTTTATTACTTTCTAAATTTATGAACAACGAAATACCAAAAATTAAAAATTCAGCAGAAGATGAAAATTCAATTCCACCTCAATATGATGGCTTGCCCAGTGAAGTTGTTGAAGAATTATGGGACAAAAAAATATATGTTGACCCTGAAAAAACTAAAGCTGAAAAAATACGAAGAGAACAAGCAATTCAAAAAATTAAAGACCAAGAAGAAGCAAATAAAATACGCAAAGAAATCGGTATTCCCGCGCAGGATATTAATGATGATAATCTTTTATCACCCGAAGAAACACAGGGAGACGATGCCGAAAACTTCGAATCTAAAATTAAAGATAAGTATCGTAAATATGCAAAAGAATACTATACTAAAATTCAAAAGACAACAGACGAAGAAGCTGATAATTTAATAAAACGATCTGAAAATCTTGACAGCACAGCATTAACTAAGGGCACAATTGAGAAAATGTATTTTTTACTTAGACTACACGATTACAAACAAGACAAAAATCATGATAATAAAATTGAAGAAATAACAAAAAATAGTACGGATAAAATTAATTCACATAGTGAAAATGGCTGGCATTATAGAGCGCCTTACTATGAAAAAGATGGCGCTAAATACCATAAAACCAATAAAGCAAGTTTCAGGGTTTCATTAAATGTAAATGCAGATGAAGAATTAATCAATAGACTAGATGAATACATAACCTCCATAAGTCAAAAACCTGGTTCAATTTATTATAAAACTCCACAGCATAGCTCTGACTGGCTAGAAAGACATGATCCTATAACCATCTATTTTGAAGAAGATGTTCCTGACGAAATAAAAAAAGGTATTGTTGATGTCACTAAACCCTTCATAAGAAATGAGAGTGATGTATTGCCAGGAGAAAAATTGTCTGGAGGTGTCGCCTATGAATCATCACCCTCTGAAGAAAAATTGAACGAACTAGTCCAAAGAGGCTATGACATTAATCAAGAAACTGGTAACGCAATAAGAGGATACATAACAAAAGATGGAAAACTAAAGGCTAGCGCTGGTCAAGTATCTGCAATTGAAAAATTCTTAAAGGAATTTGAAAAAAAGAAGTAAAAAAAGGTCAATTTATCTCAAATAGTGAATTTATCAGGCACTTGATTCGTTTGTGGAACACAAATAAATTATCGCAAGAATTAAAAAATGATCAAAAAAAATTTAATTCTAGTAAAGGCATAAAATTACATAGCCTAAAAGACTTATAGAATAATATTTGATTTTAAAGATAAAAAAATTGTTAGATTTTATTCTATCGGCAATCATGATATTTATACTTAACTAACGCGAAAAATAAAT
>JAYEJQ010000029.1:0-3354 GCA_034660735.1 Patescibacteria group bacterium
AAAATTTAAATTATCTATAATGATTCGTAAATAAAATAACTTCAATATTATTCTTATCTAAAATACAAATTCCTCTATATTTTTTATCAAGCCTAAAACTGTAAAAAATCGTATTTTTTAAAATTATTTTCTCAAAATTTAATGACGGATGCGATAAATCATTTTCTAAAAAATTTCTAATCTTTTCCCATTTTTTATATAATCCTCGTTTATTAAAATATTCACTTAAATGCGGTTTTATCTGTTTGATTTTATATTTCATTGTCGTTTATTATAAAAATCTGATTTTTCATAACCATCTAATAACTCTTTTTTAAAATCTTTTTTTAACTCTGTTTTTTCTAAATCTTTTCTTAATTGTTCTGCTGGTATCCATTTTGTTTCTTCTATTTCCACCATTTTTATCGGTTTAATTATGATTTCATTTTTGTTTTTATCAAATGCCGCTTTTAATGTCTCTGTCTGAAAAAATTCCCGCCATTCTTTTGGTATTGTTATCTGTCCTGTGCCAAAAAGTTTTAACGTTTTTGTTTTCATAAAATTATTTAATTATATAATTATTTAATTATAAATTATCATAAATAAAAAATATATCAAATTTAAAAACAAAAAAACCCCGCCCCGAATTTACATCGGAGCGAGGAATTTTCTCTGCGATTTTGAAAGCTATCGCGAAACTTTAAAATTATAAATATTTTATAAATTTTTCAATATCATAACCAAATTTTTCAACAAATTTTATATAACTTCTTATTGCTTCTTTATACACTTGCTTTTGAACAATAATCCATTTTTCACTTTTTGGCTCAATTACTTTAATATGACTTCCTTTTCCGCCACTGTTATTAGTAATAAATCCAATCTTTTTAAACGCTTTTATTATTTTTTTCTGGCTGCTATCTGAAGGAAAATTATATCGTGGCATATTTTAATTCTTTAATTGGTTCGTTTATATTTCTAATTTTTGAATAATCGCAATAATACGCAGGGACATCAAATGCTGAATAGATAGCGTCTTTAATATTTTTATCCAATTCTACTAAATTTTTTCCACTGGTAATTATCTGCCCGTTATTTAAATTCATTGATTTCGCTAAAAAATATTTTCCTGTTTCGTCGTTGTGTTCTTTAATTTCAAAATCAATTTTATTATTTGCTAAAAACGCAAGGCATTTTTCTAACGCTCGCTCTCCTTTTTTGGATGGAAATTTTAATAATATTTTTTTAAATATTGTCTGCATAAATTTAAAATTATTTTTATATTTTTATTATATCAAAAGGCTTGTTTGTGTCAACAGAACAAAATTTTAAATTTTTCACCCTAACGGATGACCACCCGTTAGGCGTGGCAATCAATTTTAAATTTTAAAATAAGCCTGAATTTAAAAATGTCCTTTTAGTAAAAAGTTAGCGAAAATGGACGGTCGTCCGTTTTCGCTAACTTTTTTTAATTTTTAGCAAAATGGACAGTCGCGCAATTAGTCAAGAATTTTATTATGGACCCATTTATCCCCCCTTTTTTTTCCTTTTTTAACCCCCTTAATCCCTCTTATCAGGGGGAAATAATATTATTAAAAAAACTCCGCCCCGATTTACATCGGGACGGGGAATTTTCTATGCGATTTTGAAAGCTATCGCGAAATTTGAGTTATAAATATTTTATAAATTTTTTAATATCTTCCTTTATTAATAATCTTGTAATATTAGCATTTTTCATTACGCCATAACTGGGCTGATGAGCAAATCCGATATATTCCACCTTTTTGCCTAAACTTTTAACTTTCTTAATAGCTGGCACTAAATCTGTATCAGATGATATTAATATCGCTTCGTCATAATAATTTTCGTATGCTCCCACTAATAAATCAACTGCTATCTGAACATCTACGCCCTTTTCGTGATATTTGCCGTTATTTTGCATTAAATGACCTCTTTTTATAACAAAATTTCTTTTTAAACTATTAAATAATTTTCTTTGATTGCTTCTAAGTATTACGCCTTTTTTGTCTCTCTTATTCTTTACTCTAACAATTCCAACATAATATCTTGATGATGTTATTTTTCTATTTCTTGCTAAAAATTTACAAAAACTAAAATAATCAAAATTAATTGTATTCTTTATATTAAGTTCCTTGTCTTTTAATTTAAAGTACAAATTACCGCCATCAATATAAATAGCAACTTTTTTATTTTTCGTCATATTATTAAAAAAACCCACCGGGGTTCCCCTAAAAATAGAGGAACCGAGAGTGGGTGGTTTTAGCGAAATTAATGAATTTCATTCATCTATATTATCTTCTCATTTATATTATAATGATACTATAAATAAAAAATATGTCAAATTTAAAAACAAAAAAACCCCGCCCATCAAACACTACGAAGCTGATTTTTATTCTACAATTTTGAAAACTTATAAAATAAAAAAATTACCAAATCGTTTTTGAATATTGCTGTTTAATAATTTTATCTTTTGTAATGAGGTGGGTATTAAAAAGATTAGCAGTGGCGACTATAACGCGATCATGAATATCATTAAATCCTTTAATGCTATTAATCTCCAAAATTAACGATAAATCTATTTGAGAAAAAATAAAATTATCTGCCTGAATAATCATTGAAATAATTTTATTAAACTGAAACTTAATTTTCTTTTTGTCTAAAATATCAATGGATTCCAACAATACAACGGCGGAAATTATAATAATCGCTTTTCCGCAATCAGCTAAATCAAAAATCTCACTTGCTTTTTTTGAAAGTTTAGGACTATCTGTCAAGTACTATAAAAACGCGTGGGTGTCAGCAACATAATATTGCATAAATTAAATTTTTATTTTTTTAAACACAGATAATTTGGCTTTTTGAATATCTTCCTCGCTTATTTCAATATTTTTTAAAATTCCTTTTAAAGAAATTGGCATCTGTTTAAACGTTGTTTTTTTAATTATTAAAATATCTTTTTCCATTTTCTCTATTTTTTTCTATCTGTTTTATTGAATTTATTGTTTTTGTCTGCATAAATTTAAAATTATTTTTTATGTTTTTATTATACCAAAACGCGGATTTGTGTCAACAAAATAAAATTTTAAAGGGACCATTTATCCCCCCCATTCCCTTTTTTAACCCCCTTAGTCCCACTTATCAGGGGGAAATCTTAAAGTTATCGCGAAACTTTTTAATTATTATTTTATATCATCTTTTGAAATTCCAGATTGTCTTAAAATTGCTAATAAGGTTCCTTTTGGTAAATCTTTTGTATGACAAGGAACAACTGCGCGCTTTTTATTGTTAAAATTATAAAAAATATAGTGGCTTCCAGTAATATGATCTAAAACAAATCCTTTATCCTTTAAAAAA
>JAYEJQ010000030.1:0-16930 GCA_034660735.1 Patescibacteria group bacterium
GATTTCTACTTTTGTAGATGAGTGGAAAAGTTAGTTTTTCTGGAATAGTCTAATACCTATATAAGATTTCTACTTTTGTAGATTATTAATTTTCAATCTTAAACTTCTATTGTCTAATACCTATATAAGATTTCTACTTTTGTAGATCTATCTCATCAAACTCCGCTTTGTAATGTCTAATACCTATATAAGATTTCTACTTTTGTAGATTCACCCCACTTTTGGGGAAGGGCAAAAGTCTAATACCTATATAAGATTTCTACTTTTGTAGGGACAGGTCGCGACCTGTCCCTACTAATATTGTTTAATTCCTGTATAAGATTTCTATTTTTGCTGAATCAATTATGAATTGATAATTATGAATTGCGAATTTTTTTAATTTTTATACGAAACAAAATATTAGTAATTACTGTGAATTACGAAATACAAAAAATTGTCACCCCGTAGTTACTACAGGGTCTGTGTTTGCTGTTAACTAAATATTACTCGGTAAAATAAATTATTAATATTTAAGTTTTATCAATCTTGATTATAATATAGCGAATAGTAATGACAGATTTCGACCCCGCCGCTCGCGAGCAGCGGGGCGGAATGACAAGTTGGTTTAAAATGACATCTCGTAATTCAAAGTAATTAGTAATTTGTAATTAACACAGGATTTCTACTTTTGCTGAATCAATTACGAATTGATAATTACGAATTACGATTTTCTTTAATTTTTAAATGAAATTCGTTAATGATAGATTGTCGTAATTTGTAATATCTTTAAATGCGCGTGAATTTTTATGAAAGAACTTCTTAAAACTTATTTTGGTTATGATAGTTTTCGTCCGTTGCAGGAGGAGATTATTAATAATGTTCTGCAAAAAAAAGATACTTTCGCGTTGATGCCGACAGGAGGAGGAAAGTCGCTTTGCTACCAATTGCCAGCTTTGAAATTTGGAGGACTGACGCTTGTCGTCTCTCCGCTTATCGCTTTGATGAAAGATCAAGTGGACGCTTTAAAAACAAACGGAATTTCAGCGGAGTTTATTAACTCATCGCTCACGCCAGCTGAAATTTTGAAAATCCAAAAGAAAGCGGCTGACGGTGAAATAAAAATTCTTTACATTGCTCCAGAACGGTTGGCGTTGGAAAGTTTTCAGGAATTTTTAAAATCAATTAAAGTAAATTTAATCGCCATTGACGAGGCGCATTGCATTTCTGAATGGGGGCATGATTTCCGCCCAGATTATCGCGCGCTTAAACTTTTAAAAAAGCAATTTCCAAAAATTCCGATTATCGCGCTCACGGCGACAGCTACCCCGAAAGTGCAAACAGACATTGTTAATCAACTATCATTAGATAGTCCAAAAATATTTATATCCAGTTTTGACAGAAAAAATTTGACTATGCGCGTAATTGAAAAACAGAGCGCTTTTGGAAAATTACTTTCGTTAATTGAAAAATACAGAAACGAGCCGTCAATAATATATTGTTTTTCCAGAAAAGATACGGAAGAGATTGCCGCGAATTTGAGAGCGGAGGGTTTTAACGCTTTGCCATATCATGCGGGACTTAATAGTAAGACGCGGAAACAGAATCAAGAATTGTTTATTAAAGATGAAGTGCAAATTATAGTTGCTACAATCGCTTTTGGAATGGGAATTGACAAGCCAGATGTCCGCTTGATTGTTCATTACACATTTCCAAAAACAATAGAAGGGTATTATCAGGAGATTGGCAGAGCCGGACGCGACGGGCTTCCGAGCGAATGCGTTTTGTTTTATTCCAGCGGGGATGCTATGAAACATGAATATTTTATCAATAAGATGCAA
Source organism: Patescibacteria group bacterium (assembly GCA_034660735.1). Classification (GTDB taxonomy): domain Bacteria; phylum Patescibacteriota; class Patescibacteriia; order JAACEG01; family JAACEG01; genus JAGLTA01. The sequence continues at coordinate 1,818 of JAYEJQ010000030.1, forward strand.
AATATTGTTGAACAGGAAAAACGAAGAAAAAAATTATATGATATGACAGAATATTGCGAAACAGCGGAATGCCGAAGAAAATATATTTTGGAATATTTTGGAGAAAAATATTTTCTTGCTAAAAGCGATTGCAAGAATGGATGTGGCGCGTGCGACATTTGCTTAGCTTCGCGGAAATTATTTGACGCGACAGAAATCGCGCAAAAAATTATTTCATGTATTATCCGCATTAGTTCTGTCAACGGTTTATATAATAGAGAAAGAGGGTTTGGGAAAAATTATGTCGCAGATGTTTTATTAGGAAAAAATATCCAAAAAATTATTAGCAATCAGCATAACAAACTTTCAGTTTTTGGAATAGTTCAAGATTTTTCAAAGAACGAAATTAAGCGTGTCATTAAGTCTCTTGTCGCCTTTAATTTATTGCGAGTAAGCGCGGGTGAATATCCGACTATTTCAGTTGCAAAAAAAGGGTTAAAATTTTTAAAGGGAAAAGAATTATTGGAATTGCCTGATACACGCGATGATTCGCGAAAAGGATCCGAGAACTTAAGGGATTATAGAGACAGCGACGTTAGGAAGAGATATGATATTGATTTGTTTGAAAAATTAAGAATATTAAGGAAACAGATTGCGGACGAAAAGAGTGTTCCGCCGTTTATGATTTTCAGCGACACAGCATTGCAGGAGATGGCGCGCTATTTTCCAATAAACAAAGATAGTTTTTCAAGAATTGAGGGTGTTGGAAGTAAAAAGTTAAAAGATTTTTCGGAAACATTTTTGTCTATTATCAGTAAGTATGTGAAAAAGAATAATATCCAGCCGATTAAAATTCCGAGCAACTGGCAAAAAAGCCGCACTGCTGGCAGAACATTCAATCATAGATTTTCTGACAGATACGCAAAAACAAAAAAGATGCTTTCAAAAAAATTGCATATATCAGAAATTGCCGCTGAGTATAAGTTTAAAGAAGGGACGGTTATAGCGCATATTGAAAAATTAATTTCACAGGGCGAGGACATTGATATTTCATACTTAAAGCCGCCAATTAAAAGATTTGAAAAAATAAAAGCGGCTTTTGAAAAATGCGGCGATGAAAAACTCAAACCTGTTTTTGATTTTCTTAAAGAAAAATATTCTTACGATGAAATTCGTCTCGCAAAATTGTTTTTAAAATAAATATCCTTTGACAGAGTGAAAGAGGAGGGTATAATGAAAATATATATTAAAAAATCTAAAATTATAAATTTTAAATAAATTTAAAATGCTAAATCCAAAATTTAAAGCCGTTTTAGATCTTGGATTTTAAAAATAGCGATTTATTTAGAATTTGTAATTTAACTCATTTGTTTTTAATTATTATTTTGCATTTTGATTTTTGCATTTTGAATTGTTGTTATGTTTTGGGCTAATTTTTTGCATTTTTATCAGCCGCCAAATCAGTTGGCGGATATTTTAGATCGGATAGTCAATGAAAGTTACCGTCCTATTATTTTAGGTATGCAAAAAAATCTAAACGCGCGGTTGAGTATAAATATAAATGCGGGATTAACAGAACTTTTGCATCAAAATAAATATGATGATGTTATAAATAATTTAAGAAAATTAGCAGAAGATGGTAAAATTGAATTTATTGAAAGCGCGAAATATCACGCTTTTTTGCCAATGTTGCCGGAAGGTGAAATTGTCCGACAGGTTAAATTAAACAATGAAACGAATAGAAAATTTTTTGGCAAAGTATATAATCCAAAAGGATTTTTTTCGCCAGAGATGGCTTATCATTTTAAAATAGCGAAGATTGCGAATGGCTTAGGATATAAATGGATGCTTGCGGATGAATTAGCTTTTAATGGAAAACGAAATCAGGCAGACTATTCTAAAATTTATACGATTGAGGAATTAGACGGGTTTAAAATTTTTTTTAAAGATCAGAACATTAGTAATTTGATTGTTAATGCGGTTGTAAGGTCTGGCAGATCTCTTTTTAATGAAATAAAAAATGAAAATAAAAAAAATAGATATCTGCTTACGGCAATGGATGGCGAGACATTCGGTCATCACCGCCCTGGATTAGATAAGTTGCTTTTTGATGTTTTCGCATCGCCTGTTTTTAAGAAAATTTTAATCTCGCAAATTCCAGATTATTTTCCGATCGGAAAAACTATTAAGCCGATTCATTCCAGCTGGTCGTCAAGCGAAGAAGATATAAAAAAGAACAATCCTTTTAAATTATGGAATCAAAAAAACAACCCGATACACAGGTTGCAATGGAAGTTTACATACTTCGTTATCAATGAGGTAGAAAAATTAAATCACAATTCCGCTGATTATAAAAGAGTGAGAAAGAAATTAGACTTAGCGCTTCATTCTTGCCAATTTTGGTGGGCGTCTAAATTTTGGTGGAGTTTGGAGATTATTGAGCAAGGAGCTTTTAATATGAGAGACACTATTTTTAGTATTAAATCCGCGAGCGAAAAAACCGCGCAAACAGCTAAAAATTATTATCGCGATATTTTAGATATTGCATTTAGTTGGCAACGGTCTGGGCATATCCGCGAATTTCATAAAATCCAGGAGGAGTGGCAAAAAAAGCCGTTCAAAGAAAGAACTCATTCTGAATGGTATAATCAGATGATTTTAGAATTTGACGCTGAAATGAGAAAAGCGTCTAAAAATCAAGAATATGAAAAAGCGATTAAATGGCGCGACGCGATTATTAAATTAAAATCAGGCGCGGATGTTTATGATGTTTTGCATATTGTCAACGAATTGCACAATGTCCGCAAAATTCCGTCCGCCAAGCCGTTTTTACAACAAAAAAAATTCACAAAATTCGCCAAAAAGCATTTTCTGCCTTTGGATTAAATCATCTTAATAATTTTTCCACAAATCAGATTATTTATTTTTTCGCGGGACATTGTTTGTCCGTTTTTTTCGCATTCAATTAAAGTAAAATCAGAAAAAGTATTAACGATTTCCAAATAAATTTTTTCAGAAGATTTTAAATATCCTAAGTTATTTTGATGTATATCTTCTGTTTTATTGTGCCAATCTTGTTTTTTTCTTCGTTGTGATAATTTTTGCGCCAATGTTGCGTTGATATGTAAGATAATATTTAAATCAGGACGTGGTATTTTAAATATTTCATATTCAAGATTATATAGCCAAGTCAAATATTTTTTTCTTTCATTTTGAGTTTTTATTTTTGCGCCTTGATGTGCCATATTTGATCCAACATAACGATCAGAAATTATAATTTTTCCTTGTTTGAGCCATTCTTTAATTTTAAAACTTGCGTCATACCTATCAACAGCGTAAAAAGTAGAGGCTACATAAGGACTAACTTCTTTTGTCCCGCCGTATTTGCCGCTCAAATATTTTTCAACTAATCCTGCTGACTTAGTGTTATATTGAGGAAAATCAATTGTCTCAACATTATATCCTAATTTTTTAAGTCGGCTAATCGTAAGTTTTGTTTGAGTTTCTTTTCCAGAGCCGTCTATGCCGTCTATAACAATAAATTTTCCAGCCATATCTTTACAAATTTAAAAAATTATAACTTCTTCCCCTTCCTCTAATCCAGACACGATTTCAACCATATTATTATCCCCAATAATTCCAGTTTTTATCTCTTTGTCTTGAGCTTTTTTATTGATTAAAATTTTTACTGTTTTTTTATTTTCTTCGTTATTAAAAATTATATTTTGCGGAATAATTAAAGCATCATTTTTTTGAGCAGTTATAATAGTTAAACCGATCGGCATTCCGAATTGAATTATATTGCTGCTGTATTCGCCCAATGCGGCTTTAATTTTTTTATTATCTTGGTCAACTGAGATTATTTCGCCAGAACTTTTTTCTTTAAATTTTAAATTATCATCAAAATTAAAAATTGTTTTCTGTCCGATTTTTATTTTACTTATATCAGATTCCGAAATATTCGCTTCCGCGATAACTTGGGTTGAAATTGCGATTGCAAAAATTTGCGATGGAGAAATATCGTCGCCGATTTTATTTTTAATATCTGTTATTATGCAATCATTTAGAACTTTCAATTTTGTTTCGTCTAAATTTTTTTGCGCTAAAGATAAAAGACCCTTTGCTTTTTCTGATAGTTTTTTAAGATCATCCGCGCCAGTTTTTACATCATTGTCTCTTTTAATAACTGTTAAATTTTTTTGTTTTTTATCAAGGTCTGATTTCGCGGCTTCAATCAAAAAATTAACGTCTTCTTTAATGTTAATTAAATTTTCCCGCATCGCCTCTAAACTTTTTTTTATCTCCTGATTGCTTAAATTAATTTTATTATATTCATCTTGAACTTTTTTTTGCGCTGTTAACAAATCTTTTTCAGTTAATACTAAAGATTCTTTTTGGTTTTCCAATAGATCTATTTTAAAACTATTTTCGTTCTTTCTTTCGTCAATCATTGATTTAAATTCACCTAATTCATTTTTTGTAAATATTTTTTTAGTGTCGCCCTTTGATCTTTTTTTATTCGGCGGAAGTTCGTAAGTTTCAGTATTGTTTAACAATATTCTAGTTTTGAATAAAAGGTTGTCCATAGATGTCAAAAGTATTCCTGTTAATTCAGCGGTCGGCATAATATCAATTTTTTCTTTTAATTCACCATTTTCTTCTTCGGATTTTTCAGTATCCAATTCGCTATTTTTGTCTTCATATAATAAATTAAAAATATCGTTAGTTTTAGAATAATCATTTTTAGCTTCCTCGTAAACTAATTTGGCGTTTTTAAATACACCTTTTTTAAAAACACCTAAATATTCTTCAAATTGATCGTTAGACTCTTCATTGTCAATCCCTAAAATATTATCAACCTGAATTAAAGTAGAAGAACTCATTAATAAAATTTCTTTTACTGTTATTGTTAGTGATTGTTGATTTTTTTCAATTTCTTTATTGCCTTTATCAGTCGTTTGCTCTATTTTTTGTTCGGCGTTTAAAAGTTCCAATTGATTATCATTTAAAGCAGTTTTAATATTTTGAATTTTTAATTCCTCTATTTTTATATCTCTTTCCCATACTCCTTTTATATTATTTAATTGAATTTCGCCTAATTTTATTTCTAAATTTAATAATTCAAGATTAAGTTTTTTTGCTTCTTTATCTATTAACGAGGAGTTTGAGAGTATTAAATTTTCTGATTTTTTTACTAATAATTCCGCTTGCGCTAAATGTTGTTTTTCTTGTTCGGCTTTTAATTCAGCTAAGGTGTCTCCCGTTTTAATTTCATCGCCTATTTGAAAATTTATTTTTTTTATCTTGCCGCTCGCGTTAAAATATAGATCGTTAATTAAATCAGAAACAATAAATCCGTTTGCGGAAACTGAATTAACAATATTGCTTTTTTTAACCGTGAAAATATTGTAATCTTTTTTAAAGATATAATCTTTGCCAAAAAAAACAGCAGCGGACAAAATAATAATTATAGCGATAAATTTTAAAAATTTAGATGTCATATTCCCTCTTTAATATTTCAGGTATTTTATTTTATGAATAGGAAAAATAGAAATAGTTTTATGGATAAATTACAAATTCAAAATTATAAATTCCAAATACATTTAAAATTTCAATATCAAAATTCAAAATATCTTTAAATTTTAAATTGTTTTGGATTTATTATTTTAGATTTGGCGCTTATTTTTGAGACTGTCTTATCGTTTTAATAGTTTGAATTTTTTGCAAAAATAAAAAACAAAAATAGTCAGAATTAAAACATTCCTGTTGAGCCGAATTTTCCGTCTCCTCTCGCGCTGTTTTGCATTTTATTGTCGCTTGAAATTTCTTTAATTTCAGGACGTTCTATTTTTTGAATTAATATCTGGGCAATTTTTTGCCCCTTTTTTATTTTATAAGTTTCATTTGATAAATTTATTAGCAAGACGATAATCTCGCCGCGATAGCCAACGTCAACAACTCCAGCTAAAGTATGAATTAACTCATTCGCAATACCGCTTTTGTCCCAGATTAGCCCCGCGTATCCGTCAGGTATCTCCATTATAATTCCTGTTTTAACATTTATTTTTTTCTGCGGCTGAATTTCCAAATTTTCATTAGAGTATAAATCCATTCCCGCGTCGTCATTATGCGCGTAATTTGGCAATTTTGCGTCAGGAAATATTTTTTTTATTTTCAACAGCATAAAATTATTTTTTTATTATATCCTGAGTGCCGCGACGAATATCCCAATCATCTTTTTCTAAATCAGAATGTAATTTTAAAATCGGAAACTTTTTTTCTAAAGCAAAATGCATTTGATGCGCGATTTTTCTTAAAGTTGGATGAACTAATTTTCCTGAACGCAATTCTGTTACATAAACAGCAGACGGCAATCCGTAAGTTGTGCGGCATTGAACATTAAAGCCCATTGCTATATAGTATTGTTTAATTTCATCACTTGTGTTTAAATTATTTATTTCTATAATTTGTTTTTTAATCATTTTTTTTGCTTCTATTCTTGCGTCAAAAGGAAGTTGCTCTAAATACCAATTATTAAATTTCAAATTTGTTGTTAAAAGAGGCATTCTGCAAATTCCATTTCTATGCCTTTGAATATCGCGAAAAGATCCAAAATCTAAAATAAAATCAAATGATATCAATCCAAGTTCCGCTAAAAAATGTGGCAAGTTGGTTTTAATCGGACGCGAAGTTAAAAGTTTTTCATATTTTGTCAATTTGTCAGATTCAATATTAGTGGAACAAGAAAAATCAGTTTTAGTTTTTGGATAATAATAAAAAAAATTTTTTGAAGAATGTTCGCGGTATTTTTCTTGCTCTTCGTAAACTTTATGACTAAAACTGTTTGGATACTTTTTTTTTAATTTTTTAAGTATTTTATTTGCTATTTTTTTTGTTTCGTCTAATGGACCATATTTTAACAGGCTTAATTTGTCATAAGCCTGTCTTAGATTTGTGTGCCAACTTAATTGCGTCGTAATTCCAGCTGGAAGAAAAGCGCGCATAATATCAAAAGTCCTTGCCTCAATCGCTTTATTGTACATTTTTTCATCCTCATGTTTTTTTCGCGGATAAATATTAGCGATGTGATCCTTAACTTTATTTTGGTTTTTTGTGTAGAATTTCATCCAGCGCGCAAGAATTTGTTTTGATTGAGACTCGTTTATTGGATCTATTATCGGCTGTTTTGACATATCAATATAACGGGTGCTAGTCTCCTGTCCGCTATACAGAGGCCAGTCCTGTATTGCTTTGTCCGCCAAAATGGACACTTTTTCAATAAATATTGTTGTGCTGCCGCAGTCAGCTATGCTTTGGTGTCCGTATCCGACATAAAATTTTTTCATAAATTTTCCTGATCCTGATTTTTTAACTTTATCCGCGTGCTCCTCCGCGCTTTTAGGACTGCGCGAATAAAGCGCCTGCATCATTGCTGTATCTTCTGGGCTAAATTCGTCATAAATGAAAATATTTTCCATATTATTTTGTTTTTTTAAAATTTTTATACATTTTAGACGCAGTAGGTTTTTCGTCTTTATAATATTTACTATTTAACCCTTTTGAACCATAAATTTTTTCACAAGGAGAAGACAAATATTCAAAAGCCATCTGCGCTATCGGCATTTTATAATAAAGTTTTATCGGAAGTGATCCTGCGTTAAAAAGCTCCAAAGTCATTTTTAAAGAATTGCCAGGGTCAAGATAGCCAGCCGTTGTATGGATAATAATTCCTAATCGCCCGAGTGAACTTTTTCCTTCTAATCGTCCGACAAGCCGATTAGAAACCCCAGTTTCTTCCAAAATTACTCCAAGAGCGAATTCGCCCGGATGTAAAATAAAATAGCCGTCTTCATTTATTGTTATTTTTTTCATTAAATTTTCCGCTGGCTTTTTTACATCAATCACAAAATTTCTACTAGTATCAAATACTAAAAATTTTTTGTCAAGATGCAAATCAATGCTGGCTGGCTGCAGATTTTTTTTATCAAACGGATTAAGAATAACCCCGCCATTTTTTAATTCTTTCAAAATGTCTTTGTCTGAAAGTATCATAAAATTATATTATCTTTAATTGAAATTATAACAGGAAAATTTTTTTGGCGCAACTTTATTCTATTTTCGGCATGTATTGTTGCGCTTCCGCAATGTGGCGAATTTTAATTAAATCGTTGACAGTAGAGTTAAAACCACTATGGAGACGGCAATAAGAAAAAATAATAATAAAAGTAATGGCAACTTTTGATAAAATAAATAATTCTGTTATAATTAAATTATTAAGAGATAAAAAGTTTTTTGTTTTTAGTTTTGCCGAGTTGCTTTTCGTTGACTGCTGAGGGTCTAAGTTTTGCGGTGGCATTTGATATTTAAACTTGATTTGGAATAAAAGAAAAAAATGTTCGGTATTTCAGCTGATTTTAGTTCAATTAAGTTTAAAAATTTATTTGGTTGATTTTAAAGCAACATCACTATAGATTAAAATAATTTATGTTGCAATCTTTAGACAATTACATAATTCGTTTTCAGAGAATTCCATTATCTGAAAAGTTGTTTTTTGTTCAGCATCTTCGGGTGATGATGAGGGCTGGCGTGCCATTAGCAAGGGCTTTGTCAACACTGTCTTTGCAGAGCAGCAATAAAAGATTTCAGATGATTTTGACGGATTTAAAGAATAGAATTGAAAAAGGCAACGGTTTCGCTGAAAGTTTAAAGAAGCACAAAAAAATATTCGGCGAACTTTTTATCAATATAATTAAAGCTGGAGAAGTTAGCGGAAAACTTGAAGATGCTTTAGAACAGCTTTTTATCCAAACAAAAAAGGATTATGAAATTCGCTCAAAAGTTAGAGGAGCGATGATTTATCCGATAATAATTGTTTTGGCGATGCTTAGCATAGGAGGGCTTATGATTGTTTTTATTATTCCAAAAATAACGCAGATTTTTCAAGCTTCAGGAGTGGAGTTGCCTCTGCCGACAAGAATTTTAATAGGAGTAAGCGATTTTGTTATTATGCATAAAATTTTAGCGCCGTCTGTTATTATAATATTGATATGCGGATTTTTCGCCGCAATTAGAACCGAAAAAGGCAAGTTGTATTTTCATATAATTTTATTGCGTCTGCCAATTTTTAGCAAGATTCTTAAAAAGATAAATTTAGCCCGTTTTTGTAGAACTCTGTATTCTATGTTAATGACAGATATTCCCATAATGAGCAGTTTGAAAATAACCTCCGATGTTTTAGGCAATGTCATTTATAAGCAGATTGTTTTGGGTGCATCTGATAAAGTCGCTAAGGGTATTGGTATAGCAGATACTCTTAAAAAAAATCCGCGCGTATTCCCTCCTGTTGTGACTGAAATGATAGCTATCGGCGAGGAGACTGGAAGTTTGGATAGTGTTTTAAAAGAGATGTCCGAGTTTTATGAAGAGGAAGTCAACCAGACAATGAAAAATCTTCCCGCTATTATTGAGCCGATTTTGATTTTGATTTTAGGCGTCGGGGTTGCCGGTATGGCTTTAGCGGTAATTATGCCGATGTATTCATTGACGGAGACAATATAAATTTATAATTTTTGACATTTTTTATTTTTCTAATTAAATCTAAGTTTAATTGTAAATAAATAGATAAATAAATCATAAATCCAAAATTACAAATCACAAATAAATTCAAATATCAAAATTCAAAATAATTTTATATCAATTGTTTTGAATTTGGAATTTAGTTTTTTTATATAGTCATTTTAGAATAAAATAAAAAAAGAAATATAGTTATTTATTATTTATAATTTAATTTTATGTTAAAAATAAACATTCCTTTGTCAGTGCCGAAAAACAGAGAAAAAGAATACGAAAAAAATTTTAGATTAGCCACTAACGGCACAGGGCGGCTTATGATGTTTGCGGGAGACCAAAAAATTGAGCATCTTAACGATGATTTTGTTGGCAGAAATATTCCGCCTGAGGTCGCGGATCCAGAACATTATTTTAAAATAGCAAGCAAGTCGCATATCGGAATTTTTGCCGCTCAACTTGGCTTAATCGCAAAATACGGACGTGATTATCCGCAAATTCCATATTTAATTAAAGCAAATTCAAAAACGCATTTACTGAAAAAAGAATACAAGGACCCTTTTGGAAATATTTGGCTGGATTTTGAAAAAATTATAAACTTTAAAAAACAGTCAAGACTAAATATTCTCGGAGTAGGATATACGATTTATATTGGCAGCTGGTATGAGTCTAAGATGTTTAATCAAGCCGCAAATTTAATATACGAAGCGCATCAACAGGGTATGATTGCGGTAATATGGATTTATCCCCGCGGCAAGGCTGTTAAAGACGAAAATGATCTGCATTTAATAGCGGGCGGAGCAGGATCAGCCGTCTGTCTTGGGGCTGATTTTGTTAAAATAAATTATCCATACGGACGCAACGGAAGCGCGAGAGCAAACGAAAAATTTAAAGAGGCTGTTGTTGCCGCAGGCAGGACAGGCGTAATTTGCGTCGGCGGAAACAAAAAAGACCCAAAGCGATTTTTACAGACTTTGCATAACCAGGTTCATATTAGTGGAACAAGAGGAGCGGCGATCGGCAGGAATATTTACCAGCGAAGATTAAATGAATCAATCAGAATGGCAAACGCTATTTCAGCCGTTGTATTGTATAATTACACCGCGGAAGACGCTTATAAAATATTTTTAGGCGAGATGGAATTAAAAGAAACAAAAATATAAAAATTGCAGTAAAAATTTATTACGCAGTATATTGCATTTTTTTAAAAAGATGTTATTATTTTTTAATCCCCGTAAAAAGCGGGGAGTGTTCATTTATATTTTCCCGTAAATACGGGAATAACAGAAAAAAAAGGAGATAAAAATGAGAAATGTATTTTCTTTGGTTTTCGCAACCGCTGGATTTATTTTTGGCAGTTTTGGCTTTTTGTTCCACCTCTCTAACGAGGTGGCGAAAGATAAGGTGCGCAATGGCGCGCCAATGCCAATGGCACTTAGTTTGGATCCATTGATATTGGATCCAAATTGGTTTATTTACCTTCTTTTTGGAGGTTGCCTTTTTTTTATTTTTATAGCCGCAATTATAGGCGGATGTAAAGATAGGAAAGATTTTTTTCCTTAACACTAACAGGGCTTGTTCGCGCGATTTGCAAACAAGCCCTTTTGACTTTTTTAGATTTTAAAAATATTGATTTAAGAAAACTTTATTTTTAGCAAAACGCGCGGTCGTACATTTTGTCAAGAATTTTTTTATTTAAGTTTGATTTGTTTGTTTGTTTATTATATACTTTTAGTAAAGTTTTATTTTAAAGTTAAATTTTATGGATACAACAATTTTTAAAGCGTATGATATTCGCGGGATTTATCCATCTCAGTTAAATGAGGAATTTGCTTATGAATTAGGCAGAGGATACGCTACTTTTATTTTGAAAAATAATATAGGCGCAAAAAATATTGTCATCGGATCTGATATGCGTTTATCTTCGCCAGCGCTTAAAAAAGAATTAATAAAAGGACTTATAGACAGCGGATTAAATGTTATAGATATAGGTCTTGCCAGCACCCCGACATTTTATTTTGCTGTCGCGTACTATAATTATGATGGAGGAATTCAAGTTTCCGCTTCGCATAACCCTAAAGAACACAATGGCTTTAAAATGGTTCAAGAAAAAGCGTCGCCTATTAGCAAAAATACAGGCATTTTCGCGATAAGAGACATAATGCTTAAAGAGAGATTTATTAATGTGGATAAAAAAGGAAAAGTTATTAAAAAAGACGGCGTTTTATCTGATTTATTAAAAATTCAGTTATCTAATATAGACATTTCAAAAATTAAAAAATTTAAAATAATTATTGACGCGGCTAATTCCATGGGAGCGTTAGATATGGAAGAATTTTTTAGAAGAGTTCCTGCTGATCTTGTAAAAATAAATTTTAAATTAGATGGATCTTTTCCTTCGCACGAAGCCGATCCGCTTAAAGAGGAAAATTTGGAATTATTAAAAGAAAAAGTCATAGAAAATGAAGCTGATTTTGGAATTGCCCCAGACGGCGACGGCGACAGGTATTTTTTTGTTGACGAGAAAGGAAATTCTTTGCGGCAGGAAATTCTGCGAGGAATTATGGCGCAAATAGAACTTAAAGATAATTCAGGCGCTGCGGTTTGTTATGATATTAGACCAGGGAGAATTACAAAAAATATGATTGACGAAGCAGGCGGAAAGGCGATTATTACCCCAGTCGGACATTCTTTGATCAAGGAAGTGATGATAGAAAATAGCGCGATTTTTGGCGGCGAGTCTTCAGGGCACTATTTTTATAAACGGCAATATGGGACTTTTGAGATGCCTATAATTTTATTGGCAAAGTTTTTAAAATTTCTTTCAGAGAAAGATACGGCTTTTTCAGAGGTTGTGAAGCCATATCAAAAATATTTTCATTCAGGAGAAATAAATATGAGAGTGAAAAGCGTTTCAAAAAAATTAAAAGAGATAGAAAAAAAATATAGCGATGGAAAAATAATAAAAATTGACGGCATAACCGTTGAATATCCTGATTGGTGGTTTAATGTCCGCGGATCAAACACAGAACCTGTTATACGGTTAAATTTAGAAGCTAAAACAAAAAAAGTAATGTTAGAAAAAAAGGAAGAGTTGATCAAGATTGTCAATAATTCAAAGTAATAGACTTGTCGCATAATAACTTTTTACTGCGATTTCTCCTCCAAAGGCGGACAGGCATATTTTGGTCAAATTTTCCATCCCCCTTCTCGCGAGAGGGGGGATGAAATATTTGCCTCAAAATTTGAAAATCTCGCGGAATTTATCCCGTATTCGCTACGGGGAAATTTATTATGCGACAAGTCTAATAAATAAAATTATGAATAAAGCAATAGATAAAAAAATAGTCGTTGCCGTGAGCGGTTATTTCAACCCCTTGCATACAGGGCACCTTAAATTATTTGAAGACGCTAAAAAACTTGGTGATTATTTAGTCGTGATAATCAATAATGATCGGCAAGTCGGATTAAAAGGCAGAGTGCCTTTTATGGTTGAAAAAGACAGAGCTGAAATTGTTAGCGCTATAAAATGGGTAGATAAAGCGTTTATTTCAATTGATAAAGACAGGTCAGTATGCGAATCTTTAAAAGCGATCAATCCTGATATTTTTGCGAATGGCGGCGACAGGAATGAAGGCAATGTGCCAGAAGTCGCGGTCTGTGAAAAATTAAATATTAAAATGATTGACAATGTCGGTGGCGATAAATTGAATTCAAGTTCTATTTTAATAAAAAAAGCGTCTGAATTAAGCGCTGAAAAATTTTAAATTATTTTTTGTGCAGTATAAATTAAATTCAAAAATTGAGAATAAATTTACTTATTTAGCGATTAAGGAAATTTTTGGATTGCTGAATAAAGTTATTGGAAAAAAAAATTTAAAAGAGTTGGAGATTATTTATCCGCCAGAAAGAGAGATGGGAGATTTTGTGTTACCTTGTTTTGTTTTGGCGAAAAATTTTAAAAAGTCTCCAATTGAAATCGCGGCGGAATTATCAAAGAATATTAAATTAAAAAATAGCGGAGTAATTTGTAAAATAAAAAACCAAGGTCCTTATTTGAATTTTTTTGTTAAAAACAATAGAACAGCAGAGTTAGTTTTGCGCGAAATTTTTTTAAAAAAAGATAAAATCGGCGAAAATAAAATTGGAAAAGATAAAAAAATAATGATTGAATATTTATCGCCAAATACGAATAAGCCTCTGCATTTGGGGCACAGCCGCAACGCGTTTCTTGGATGGAGCGTCAGTAAAATTTTGCAGGCGAACGGATATAAAGTTATAAAAGCTTGCTTGATAAACGACAGAGGAATTCATATTTGCAAGTCAATGCTTGCCTATCAAAAAATGGGAAATAAAAAAACTCCAAAAAGCGAAAAAATAAAAAGTGATCATTTTGTAGGAGATTATTATGTTTTGTTTGATAAGTTGCAAAATGAAAATCCAGAAATTGAAAAAGAAGCGCAAGAACTTTTGCGAAAATGGGAAAAGGGAGACAAAAAAGTTTTAACTCTTTGGAAAAAAATGAATAGTTGGGCAATAAGCGGGATAAAAGAAACCTGCAAAGAGATTGGAGTCAGTTTTGATAAATTTTATTTTGAAAGTGATTTTTATAAAAAAGGAAAAAATATTATTTTAAAAGGATTGAAGCAAAAAAAATTTACCAAAGAGGAGGGCGCTGTTTTGGCTGATCTGAAAAAATATAATCTGCCGAATAAATTTTTATTGCGAAGCGACGGCACAGCACTTTACATAACACAGGATATTTATTTGTCATATTTAAAATACAAAGATTATGAGCCGAATAAAATAATTCATATTATCGGAAGCGAACAGGATTTATCGCAGAAGCAGTTATTCGCGATTTTAGATATTTTGAAATTTAAAGTTGCTAAAAATATGAGTCATCTTAGTTATGGAATGATAAATGTTGAAGGAGGAAAATTGAAATCTCGCGAAGGCGTGAAAGTTGATGTTGATAATCTGCTCGCGGAATTGAAAGGCGAGGCAGAAGCGGAAATTAAAAAACGGAACAAGAAATTAAACAAAAAAGAGGTTGAGCGGAGAGCGAAAATTATCGTTTTAGGAGCTTTGAAATATTATATTTTACTATACGGCGCGAAAAATACTGTTAATTTTAATCCTAAAAAATCTTTATCCTTTACGGGAAATACAGGACCTTATTTGCAATACACCTACGCTCGGATTATCGGAATTATCCAAAAGTCGGATGTTGGATTTCAGATTTCAGATTTTAGATTTCAAATATCAGATGTTGTTGATGTTGATTTCAGTAAATTATCTGACGTTGCTGACACGAATTTAATTTTTGAATTGTCAAAATTTTCAAACGTAATAAAACAGGCGGGCGAAAATTGCGACCCGTCAATTTTAGCAAAATATCTTTATGAATTAGCCAAAATATTTCATAATTTTTATCATCAATCTCCAGTTTTACAATCTGACAAAGAGACAAAAAAAGCGCGTTTGCTTTTAATTTTTTCAGTCGCGCAAATTATTAAAAAGGGATTAGAATTATTGGGAATTGAAACAATGGAAGAAATGTAGGT
>JAYEJQ010000031.1:0-4551 GCA_034660735.1 Patescibacteria group bacterium
GATATTTTTTTTGAGAGAAAAATTAAAAAAATGTAGTTGGGATATTTAAATATAAGTATTGCAATATTTTTTAATTTTGGTATACTTTAATTAAAATAAATTTTTAAAAAATATTATGCAAAATTTGAGAAAGAACAGCCCTATAACCAAAGTAGCTTCTAAAAAAACCTTGAATGCAAACAAGGTTGTTTTAAAGTCATTTAAATTTTATAAAAAAACATCAGGAATAATTGATAGAACCAATATAGCATTAGGTAAAAAAGCTGTATTTACTCCTACTCAATGTTCAACAACTAATATTAAATGCAGTTCACATGGCATCTCCTCAACGCAAAAAATTTAAAACAATACAAGATTGGCATAATTTTATCGGTGAAAAAACTGAACAAAAACAACAAATGACAGGAAAGGAATTATTTGAACTCAGAAAATCTTGTTATAAAGAAATTGAGAAATTAAGGGAAAGACCTCTTTTAGTTTATGCTACAAAATTTTTAGATTCGCTTCCGTCAGGAGCGCCAAATTTTATTGACATTTCAGATGTTGATGGATTTACAGATTTGATAAATTCTATTAAATATAGTAAAAGTGTTGATGTTTTATTGCACAGTCCGGGTGGAAGACCTGACGCAACAGAAAGAATCGTCACAATATTAAGAAATCAATTTGAAGAAGTAAATTTTTTAATCCCGCATTCCGCTTATTCTGCGGCAACAATGTTAGCTCTTTCCGGAAATTCTATTTTATTGCATCACAGCGCAACATTGGGACCGATAGATCCTCAAATTAATGGAATTCCAGCCAGATCAATTAAGAGAGGTTTTGAAAAAATAAAGGAAAAAATCAGAGAAGAAGGTCCTGAATCATTGCCGGCGTACATTCCTTTGATTGAAAAATATTCTATTGAATTATTAGAATTATGCGAAGATTCTGAAAAATTATCAAAAGAATTAGTCACGGCTTGGCTTAAAGAATATATGTTTAAAAAGGAAAAAAACACTATCAGTAAGATTAAAAAAGCTGTTGACTACTTTTCTGATTATGATAAACATTTATTACACTCAAGACCATTATCTTTAAAAAAATTAGAAAAATTTAATCTTAATATCAAATTCGCTGATCCGATTCTTCAAGAACTTCTTTGGGAAGCATATATTTTATTGAATGGTTTTTTTAATATGACTCCTTTTGTGAAACTTTATGAAACATTACATGGAGTATCTTGGGGAAAACAATTAATGTTAAGCCCGCAAACGCAACAAAAAATCAAAGTTAAATAATTTATATTAAAATATGAATTTAAGAAATAGTTACATTATTTAATAATGGATTTATTTTTAAGATTATTTTTTTATATTTTGTAAGATTCTTTTGAATAATAATGGATAAATAATTATTAATAATATTAATATTAAAAAACGGCTTGTAAAAGCCGTTTTTTTATGTGCTTTAAGTAAATTTTAAAAATATTACTCAGTATCAATTTTTAATCCAAGTTCCTTTAACGATTTTTCATTTACTGCCGCAGGCGTATTTAGCATTAAGTCGCGGGCTTTTCCGTCTTTTGGAAAAGCCATTACTTCGCGGATGTTCGGCTCGCCAGCCAAGAGCATCACAAATCTATCAAGTCCCATCGCGATTCCGCCGTGCGGAGGAACCCCGTATTTAAACGCTTTTAGCAGATGCCCAAATCTTTCTTTTGTTTCCTGCTCTGTTAATCCCAAAATTTTGAAAATTTTATTTTGTAAATCCATTTCGTGAATTCTAATAGATCCGCCGCCGATTTCAATGCCGTTTAATACCAAGTCAAAACATTGCGCCCGCGTTTTTTCAGGCGCGCTATCTAATAATTTTATATCTTCAACAAGAGGCATCGTAAACGGATGATGCGCCGAGCCAAGTTTTCCTGTTTCTTTACTTTTTTCAAATAACGGAAAATCAACAACCCATAAATAAGCCAATTTATCTTTCGGGATGATTTTTAATTTTTTAGCGCATTCAATTCTTACAGCGCCTAAGGCGTCGCACACGATTTGAAAATTATCAGCTCCAAAAAAAACAATATCTCCAGATTTTGCGCTGACTTTTTCAGTAATTTTTTTAGATAACTCGTCGCCTAAAAATTTTACAATTGGCGATTGCAACGAACCATCATCTTTAATTATAATATACGCCAACCCTTTCGCGCCGTTATCAACAGCAATACGGGTTAAATCGTCAATCTCTTTTCTGCTGAATTTCGCGCCATTTTTAATTTTTAAAGCATGGACAACCCCGCTGTTTTTAACAGCATTTGCAAATACGGCAAATTCGCAATTTTTTATCATTTCGGTAATAGGCTTAATCTCAAAGTCATATCTAATATCTGGCTTGTCTGATCCGTATTTTACCATTGCTTCTTGCCAAGTAATGCGCGGAAAAGGAGTTTGTTTCATTTTTTTGTCTTGAACAATTTTTTTAGTCACCTCTATAAAACAGCCTTCCATTATTTCAATAATATCTTCCTGCTCCGCGAAACTCATTTCAATCTCAAACTGGGTAAATTCTGGCTGGCGGTCTCCGCGAAGATCTTCGTCGCGGAAGCATCGCGGAATTTGGAAGTATTTATCAACACCGCCAACCATTAAAAGCTGTTTTAACTGCTGTGGGCTTTGCGGCAAGACATAAAATTTCCCTTTGTCAATTCTTGACGGAACTAAATATTCGCGGCTTCCTTCTGGAGTGTCTTTGATTAAACAAGGAGTTTCTATATCTATAAATCCGTTTTTATAAAAATAGTCTCTGATCAATTTTGTTGTTCGGTTCCTCAACTCTAAATTTTTCAACATTTTTTTTCGCCTTAGATCAATATATCTGTATTTCATCCTAAGTTCTTCGTTTGCCTCCTTGCTTTTGTCTTCAGAAATTTCAAAAGGCGGAGTTTTTGATTTGGAAAATATTTTGATTTTATCACAGTCAACTTCTATCTCCCCAGTAATCAATTTTTTATTTATCATATTATTCGGACGCAAAACAATTTTTCCTTCCGCTTGAATAACCCATTCGCTTCTAATTTTATCGGCTTCACTGAAAGCTTCTTGTGAAATTTTAGGATTAAAAGTGATTTGTGTCAAGCCGTATCTATCCCGCAGATCAATAAAAATTATTCCTCCATGATCGCGGCGGCTATGCGCCCAGCCAGCGATTTTTACTCTTTTGCCAGCATCTTTTTTTGTTAATTGTCCGCAAGTGTGTGTTCGCAACATATGAAAATGTTAAAATGTTAAAATGTTAAGATGTATTTGATATTACTTTGAATTTTTACTTTTGGCAATAGCAGATACAAATTATATATAAAAAAGCGGTTATTATTTTTTGCGCTGGGTTGACAAAATTGGAAAATTTGATATGGTTTATAATAAATAATTTAAATACAAATATATGGCACATAGAAAAGCAGGCGGAACAGCGAGTAACCTTCGCGATTCAAGATCACAGCGATTAGGCGTAAAATTGCATGACGGGCAGTTTGCCAAATCAGGGTCTATTATTATACGCCAACGAGGCACAAAATTTCATCTTGGAGAAAATGTGATGTTTGGCAAAGATTACACAATTTTTTCTGTTATTGAAGGGAAAGTAAAATTTTCCACAAAAACGCTTAAAAAATATGACGGAAGTCTTAAAAAGACCAAGATTGTGAGCGTTTTAAAAGATAACGTTAAAAATTAAAATTGATGAACTGCAAAATAGGAACTTTATATGTTGTCGCGACGCCGATAGGAAATTTAGAAGATATAACTTTAAGGGCGCTTAAAATTTTAAAAATGGCTGATTTTGTTTTGTGTGAAGATACGCGCGTTACAAGTAAGTTGCTGTCTCATTATGAAATTAAATCATCAACTATTTCTTGCCATCATCATTCTGACCTGAAAAAAATAAACCATATTTTAGATTT
The DNA here is from genome assembly GCA_034660735.1 of Patescibacteria group bacterium. Lineage (GTDB taxonomy): Bacteria > Patescibacteriota > Patescibacteriia > JAACEG01 > JAACEG01 > JAGLTA01. The sequence goes on from JAYEJQ010000031.1 coordinate 3,938, forward strand.
ATTAGAGCATGGAAAAAATTTAGCTTTGGTTTCTGACGCTGGAACACCAACAATATCTGATCCGGGCGGAAAATTAATTGAAGCCATAATAAAAAAATTTGGCAATACAACAAAGATTGAACCTATTCCAGGACCATCAGCGGTTATTGCGGCGCTATCTATCGCTGGCGTTCCAGCTGATAAGTTTATTTTTTTAGGTTTTCCTCCGCATAAAAAAGGGAGGCAAAAATTTTTAGGCAAGATTGCTAATAGTGAAATCACGACAGTTGTTTATGAATCAAAACACAGAATAATTAAATTTTTAGAAGAGTTAAATTTAATTATTGAACAAAAAAGAGAGGTTAATGAAAAATTTAATTTTAAAATAATCGTTTGTCGCGAACTTACTAAAATGCACGAAACGATCTATCGCGGAAATATAAATGATATTTTAAAAAAGATAAGAGAGAATAAACAGGCGCAGAAAGGGGAGTTTGTAGTTGTGATTGCGAAATAGCTAACAAAAATTTTATTAAAAGATAAACCCGATGGAAGCGCTATCATCCATCGGGTTTTTGTATTGATGCTATATCACCTCCTTTTAATAAAAATGAAAAAACTTGAGTTTTTGTTGT
>JAYEJQ010000031.1:4651-6666 GCA_034660735.1 Patescibacteria group bacterium
GCGAAATAGCTAACAAAAATTTTATTAAAAGATAAACCCGATGGAAGCGCTATCATCCATCGGGTTTTTGTATTGATGCTATATCACCTCCTTTTAATAAAAATGAAAAAACTTGAGTTTTTGTTGTTGATTAAATGCTATCAACAACTCATTAAAAAGCCTTTTGGCTTTTTCTATCTCTTCTTTTTTCCCTTTTTTTTTGCCCAAGCAAATCGGGCAATCAAAGAAGAAAAAAAACTTTCCCGAGCCACCGCACTCGGGACATACAATTTCCGAATTTTCTTTTTTCATTTTTACCCTCCTTTTTATTTTTTTATTGTAATTTAAGCATATTATATTATTTTTGTAAAATAAATTTGCTTTATTTTTGGTTTTTTTGTAAGATAGTAATATAATTTTTAAATTTTAAAATATGGATAATCAAATAGTTCTAATTTTAGTTTTAGTTGTTGGTTTCGCAATTATTCTCTATTTTTTAAATAAAAAATTTACGGAATTAAATAAAGATAAAAAAGATGATCAGAGTTTAATATTTTTGCAAAATCAGATAAGCGAGATAAGTAAAGTTTTAGACAGCCGCCTTAGTGAATCAACAAAAATGATGCATGGGCAGTTTAATCAGAGCGCTAAAATCATCACGGATATTACAGAGAAACTGACAAAACTTGACGATACTTCAAAACAGGTTTTAGATCTAAAAGCGCCACTGAGGAATTTAGAAGATATTTTAAAAAATCCGAAACAACGCGGGATTTTTGGCGAATATCAATTAGAATTGATTTTGAAAAATGTTCTGCCGCCCGCAACTTACAAAATGCAGTATGATTTTGGCGACGGCGACATTGTTGACGCCGCGGTTTTCGTGAAAGAAAAAATTATTCCGATAGATTCAAAATTTTCTTTAGAAAATTATAATCGCATTGTTGCTGAAAAAAATCCAACCGAACGAGAAAAACTTGAAAAAATTTTTAAATTAGACTTGAAAAAAAGAATTGACGAAACCGCTAAATATATTAAGCCGCAAAAAAATACAATGGATTTCGCGTTTATGTTTATCCCAGCAGAAGGGATTTATTATGATTTATTGGTCAATCAAGTCGGAGCGGTTAAGGTGAATACGCGTGATTTAATTGAATACGCTTTCCGCGACAAGCATGTCGTGATTGTTTCCCCGACTTCATTTTACGCTTATCTGCAGATGGTTTTGCAAGGGCTGAATGCGTTGCAAATAGAAGAAGGCGCAAAAGAGATAAAAAAAAATGTAGAATTTCTCGGCAGGCACATTAAAAGTTATGAGGAATATTTAAAAAAGATGGGGAATAGTCTGGGCGTGACCGTTAGCCATTACAACAGCGCGTATAAAGAGTTTAAAAAAGTTGACAAGGATGTCGTGAAAATAGCCGGTGGCGATCCAAAAGTTGAAGCAATGGAATTAGATCGCCCGAAAATTGAATAAACATTTTAATAAATTACCAATTTTTAATCACCAATTTTTAATCAATTTTTAAATTATAAATAAAAAGCGCTAAATCCAAAATTATAAATCACAAATAAATCACAAATTCAAATTTTTAAAATCCAAAATATCATCTTAATCCACAAATGTTACCCCGCTGCTCGCGAGCGGCGGGGCGGAATGACAATATTTTATGTTTCGTAATTTAAAAATATTTAGTTACTATCAAAGTGTAAATTTTTCGGCTATTATCTTGAAATTACAATTTATTTTTTTCAAAAAAAATCCCCCATATCTATTTGATTTTTAGATAGGGGGTTATTCCGTCGCGGACGGAAGGTTATAGTGTTAATATTTGCGTTGGTAATTTGGCGATACATTCGCCAAATTACAAAGAACTATTTTTAGTAAATCATAAAAATAAAATATGTTAATAGAAGAAACGCAAAAGGCGATAATATCAGCAATTATTTTTTTTGATATGTTTGATTATCCTCTTACGGAAGAGGAGATTTTACAATTTTGTTATTTTCAAGATGGATTTGATAATAATGATTGC
>JAYEJQ010000031.1:6766-16213 GCA_034660735.1 Patescibacteria group bacterium
AATAGAAGAAACGCAAAAGGCGATAATATCAGCAATTATTTTTTTTGATATGTTTGATTATCCTCTTACGGAAGAGGAGATTTTACAATTTTGTTATTTTCAAGATGGATTTGATAATAATGATTGCGGTTTAGAAAATATTAAAAAAATTTTAGCAAGCGAAATTTTGAGCGATAAAATAGAAAAGAAAAACGATTTTTATTTTTTGCGCGGACGGGAAGAGATTATCAAAATCCGCGCAAAGCGGAATTCGCAAAGCGCTAAAAAATTTAGAAAAGCGAAATTTATAATTAGGATATTCGCGTTTTTTTCTTTCATAAATATGGCTGCGGTTGTGAATTTTATGCCGAGTAGCAACGGGAAAAAAGACAGCGATATTGATCTATTTATTATTGTGAAAGAAAGTAGGATTTGGCTTACAAGAATAATTTGCGCTGGAATTTGTCAAGTATTCGGTTTGCGTCCTACTGAAAAAAATATAAAAGACAAAATTTGCCTGTCATTTTTTATCAGCGATGATAATTTAGATTTGAGGAATATTGTATTAGATAAAAACGATATCTATTTTTATTATTGGTTTGCGACTGTTTTTCCGATTTATAATAAAGATGAAATTTATGAAAAATTTATATCAACAAACAGTTGGATAAAAAATTATCTGCCGAATTTTCAGCAGATAATTCCAGATAAAAAACAGAAAATAAATTTTAAATTTAGTATATCTTTTTTATATAATTTTGATTTTTTAGAAAGATTAGCAAAAAAAATCCAGCTAAAAATTTTATCGCCAAAATTGCGAGAAATGGCAAATAAAGACACGCGAGTAATTATAAATGACAAAATGTTGAAATTCCACAGCAACGACAGAAGGGAGTATTATCAAAAAAAATACAAATTTAAAATTACAAATTACAAGTAAATCCAAAATGCTAAAATTAAAAAAATTATTAGAATACGGTTTATATTTTTTCGTTTTTTTGCTTCCTTGGCAGACAAGTTATAAGTTGCGGGAAGTTTTTATAAACGGCGCAAAATGGGAATATGGAACAATATGTTTTTACGCGATTGACATTTTGCTGATTGTTTTATTTATACTGTTTGTTATATCAAACAGGCGCTTGCGGATTAAGGAAAATTATAAAAAAACATTAAAAGATAAAAAAAAGTTATATTTTTTTATTTTAATTTTATCACTTGTTGTCTTTTCTTTTTTATCAATTTTTTGGTCAACGGATAAGATTTTAGCTTTGTATTCAGTCGTTAAAATAGCGGAAGCGATCGCGCTGTTTTTTTTATTGCTTAATGTTCGTTTTAGTTGGCAAAAAATGTTTATCGCGTTTATTGTCGCCGCGGTTATTCAAAGCGGACTTTCCTTGTGGCAATTTTTTCAACAGGCGACATTTGCCAGCAGTTGGCTTGGAATGAGTTTTTATGACGCGCAAGAATTAGGCGTTTCTGTAGTTCAAACGCCGTTGCGGAGGTGGCTTCGCGCTTATGGATCTTTTCAGCATCCGAATATTTTAGGAGGATATTTAGCGATTAGTTTAGTGCTCACGACTGGATTATATTTGAAAATTCAAAATAAAATTCAGCAGAATTATAAAATTCTCCTAATTCGTCTTTCGTTATTATTGGTTTATTGCTTGCAATTTTCCGCTTTATTAGTTTCATTTTCGCGAAGCGCTTGGATTGCGATTGCATTTAGTCTATCGTCTATTTTTTTATTAGCGATAATTAAAAAACAAAAGGAAGAGATTTTGAATTTGATAAAAATATTTATTATTTCAGCAGGCATAATTGGAATATTTTTTACTGTTTTTCAAGAGCCGTTTTTAGCGCGTGTTAAAATTAGAGGACGATTAGAAACAAAATCAGTAGAGGAGCGAATAAATTATACTACGGAGGCGAAAAATTTAATTAAAGAAAATTGGCTTGTCGGCGCTGGTATTGGGAATTACACTTTAGCTAGTTATTATAAAACAGGTAAAAAATATCCAGCGTGGCATTTTCAGCCAGTCCATAATGTTTATTTGCTTGTTTTAGCGGAATTAGGCATAATCGGCTTTTTATTGTTTTTCGCGATTTTAATTTCAGCGGTTAGATTTTTAAATTTTAAAAAAATCAATTTCACATTTTTTACTTTTTTGTCGTTATTGATTATAGCGTTTTTTGATCATTGGCTATGGAGCCTGCATTTTGGAATTTTATTTTTTTGGCTGATTCTATCTATTATGGTAAAATATGATTATGAAAATTAAATTTTGCGGAATAACAAATTTAGAAGATGCGCGCGATGCCATTGAATTAGGTGTTGATTACATTGGTTTTGTAATTGATTTTTCAAAAAGTCCTCGAGCTATTTCTCTTGAAAAATTTATAAATATAGTCCAGAATATAAAAAAAAAGGATAATAATTTTAAGATTGTCGCTGTTACTGTGAATATGCCAGTAAAAAAAATAGATAGATTATTAAAAATAGGATTAGTTGATGTTTTGCAATTTCATGGAGACGAAACGCCTGAATTTTGCGCTGAATATAAAAAACAGATTGAAGTTTGGAAAGCGTTCAAGCCCGCTGGCGGTTTTGAAAAATCGTATAATGAAATTGAAAAATTTAAAGGTTGTATTGATAAATTTTTAATAGACGCATCAAGTTCGGAAGATAAAGGAAAAAAGAAAAATAAAAGTTTTCAAGATTTTGAATTATTTAAAAAATTACAGCAAAAAAAATATCCGCTGATTTTGGCTGGCGGATTAAGTTTGGAAAATGTTAAGGATTATGTTAAAAAATTAAATCCTGCTATAATAGATGCTGCTAGCGGAATTGAAAAATATTCCGGGAAAAAAGATAAAGTGAAAATGGAGAAGCTTTTGCGTAATATTTTTAAAATTTAAAACATCAAATCGTTATTTTGAAATTTATAATATTATTCTAAACGCATATCTATTATCCTGCCCCGCTGCTCGCGAGTAGCGGGGTGACATTGTGTAAATCAGAATGACATTAGCGATGGGAGTAAAATAGCCAAAAAGAAAGAGGAGACTATTTTTTTGTCTCCTCATGATTGTTTTTTTAGGAGGGCGTAAAACCCATTTTTAAATTTTGTTTGATTTTTGTTTGATTTTTTGCCCTCCTAATTGATTTAATTTTTATCATAAATAAAAAATATGTCAAGAAATTTTAAAAATATTTTTATTAAAACAGAATATGACGCTGATAAAAGCGGGCATTTTAATGATTTTGGAGGGCGGTATGTCCCAGAGATGCTAATTCCAGCGCTGCAAGAATTAGAAGCCGCTTATAATAAAGCGAAAAAAGACAAGCGATTTCAAAAAGATTTAATGGATCTGTATCAGAATTACGACGGACGTCCAACGCCTCTATATTTTGCGAAAAATTTAACAGAACATTTAGGCGGCGCGAAAATTTTTATTAAAAATGAAGGGTTAAATCATACTGGCGCTCACAAAATAAACCATTCTCTCGGGCAGGCATTGTTAGCGAAAAGAATGGGAAAAAGAAGAATTATCGCGGAGACTGGCGCTGGACAGCACGGTTTGGCAACAGCTACGGTTGCCGCTAAATTCGGATTTGAGTGCGTTGTTTTTATGGGCAAGGTTGATTATGATCGTCAAAGACCGAATGTTTTTTGGATGGAGCAGTTAGGAGCAAAAGTTATTCAGGTGTTGCATGGAACGCAAAGATTAAAGGACGCGGTCACAGCTACTATGCAGGATTGGATTACGAATGTTGACGACACATATTATTTGCTCGGCTCCGCCCTGGGTCCGCATCCGTATCCATCAATGGTGAGGGATTTTCAGACAATTGTCGGTTTAGAAGTTAAAGATCAGTTGAAAAATATTTATGGAATTAAAAAACCTGATTATATTATCGCCTGTGTTGGCGGCGGAAGCAACGCTATCGGGATTTTCAATCCGTATTTAAAAGACAAAAACGTAAAGTTAATCGGCGTGGAAGCTGGCGGAAAAGGCATCGCGAAAATCGGCGAACACGCGGCGCGGTTGCAAAAAAATATCAAGCAAGGAGTAGTTGAAGGATATAAATCCTATTTTATTCAAGACAGCGATGGGCAGGTTGAAAAAACGCACAGCATCTCAGCGGGACTTGATTATGCTGGCATTGGACCAGAACACGGGTTGCTTTTTGAAAAAGGGCGGGTAGAATATAAATACGCGACTGACAAAGAAGTCTTAATCGCTTTTAAGTTATTAGCAAGAACAGAAGGGATTATTCCAGCGTTGGAGTCTTCGCACGCGATTGCCGAAGTTATAAAAACAGCGCCAACATTAAGCAAGAATAAAATAGTTGTTGTTAATTTGTCAGGCAGAGGCGACAAAGATATTTTTATTTTAGCCGAAGCGATTGGCGACAAAAAATGGAAAGAGTTTCTGAAGAGTAAGATTTAATAACGTTTGACAATATTAGCGTAAGGCGTTATCATATATTATGATACAAAATTTTAATTGCAAAGAAACAGAAAAAATATTTAACAGGGAATATTCTCGCAGATTTCCAGAATTAATACAAAGAATAGCTATGCGCAAACTTTGGATGATAAATGCGGCAACTAATATTATTGATTTGAGAATTCCATTATCAAATCGTTTAAAAATATTGAGTGGAAAATTAAAAGGGCAATATAGTATTCGTATCAATAAACAATGGCGAATATGTTTTTATTGGAAGCAAGGAAACGCGCATAATGTTAAAATAATTGATTATCATTAAATTTATGTTTAATAAAAAAATACAACCAATCCATCCTGGTGAAATTCTTATGGAAGAATTTTTAAAGCCTTTTAATATTACACAATATCGGCTGGCAAAAGATATTGGAGTGTCGCCACGGCGCATCAATGAAATCGTCCATCGCGCGAGAGCCATTACCGCTGATACAGCTTTGCGTTTGGGCAGGTATTTTAATATGTCTCCGCAATTTTGGATAAATTTGCAGTCTCATTATGAATTAGAAACGCAATTTGACGTGTTGTCTGATAATTTTTACAAAGAAGTAAAAATTTTTCAGCCAACTGAGTTTTTGAAAAGCAAAAATTAGTTTAATAAAGTTTTATGACGAAAAATATTTTAAGGAATGATATTGAATATATTATTCATTGTGATTCAGAGGGCAATATTATTGGACCAATTTCAAAAACACATGCTCATTTAGAAGGAGTAAGAGCGGTATTAACTCATTATAGCACTTGGTCAATGATTTTTCATCCTTTTTCTAATAAATATGGAATTCAATTGAAAAATCCAAAAAAACATGATAAGTATAGCGCTGGAAAATGGGATATGGGCGCGGCTGGTCATAATTGTTATATTAAAGAGAATGGATTGTTCAGACCGCTTGATTTTGATGAAAATTTAGCCAAAGAAACAGAGGAAGAGATTGGAATGAAAGTTAAAATGTGCAAATCAAAAAAAGAATTTATAAAATTAAAAAATAAATTAATTAAGCCTATAGGTTTTATATTTGATAAATTTCATTATAAAACATTTACAAATAATGAATGGGTAGGGTTAGGGTTTATTATAACCCCGACAATAAAGGTAAATTTTCAAGACAAAGAAGTAATTGATTTTAAATGGCTTACCACTAATGAATTAAAATTGTATTTAAAAGAAAATAATAATTATTGCGCGCCACTGCCATTAGTATTTAAAAAGGCTGAAAAATTTAGAAAATCATTAAAAAACAATGAATAAAATAAATTTACAATTAGAAAAAATAAAACGGGAAAATCGGGTTGGGATTATGGCGCATATTGTCTGCGGGTATCCGAATTTAGATGAGAGCAGAAAATTCATCAAGTTGATGGCGGATTGCGGCGTTGATTTTATTGAATTGCAAATCCCATTCTCAGATCCGATGGCAGACGGACCGACAATTATGCAGGCAAACCAATCAGCTTTAAACAACGGAATTAAAGTAAAAGACTGTTTTGATTTAATGAAAAAGATGTCGCGCGAGGTTGAAATTCCGCTGATTTTTATGGGTTATTATAATACTGTTTTTAATTACGGCGTTGAAAAGTTTTGCGAAAACGCGCGCAAGGCGGGATGCAGCGGCTTGATATTTCCAGATATTCCGTTAGAAGAAGAGAATAGCGAGCATTTTATAAAATATGTTGAAGAAAATAATTTGATTTTAATCAGGGTTTTATCTCCAGCAAGCACGATTGAAAGAATAAAAAAGAACGTGAAAACTGCTGACGGGTTTCTTTATTTTGTTGGCAGAAAAGGAACAACAGGACAAAAAAGCGCGCTTGATGAAAATTTAAGCGCGAATTTGAAAAAAATAAAAAAATATTTTAAAATTCCGATAGCGGTCGGTTTCGGTATTTCAGAAAAAAAGCATATTCAAACGTTAAAAGGCGAAGCTGAAATTGCTGTTATTGGAAGCGCTGTTTTAAATACTTATAATTCAGCCCCAAAAAGACAAAAATTTAAAACAGTAAAAAATTTTTTAATAAATATCACCACAATGTCATCCTAAATCCACACAATGTCATCCTGAATTTATTTCAGGATCTGTGTCTGTTTTTCACTATATTATAATTAAGAGCGACTAAATATAGATTTAAAACTTGCTAATCTGATTATAATGTAGCGATAATCAATCCCAGTTAGATATTTACTAACGGGATAAATGACAGATTCTGAAATAAATTCAGGACGACAAGATATTTTAGTATAAAAAATTAACACCACTCGTTAATTAGTAAATTTATGAGCAAGCAAATAATTTCAACAGACAAGGCGCCAAAAGCGATTGGACCTTATTCTCAGGCCATACAAGCTGGAGGTTTTATTTTTTGTTCAGGGCAAATTTCATTAAAACCCGATGGAAATTTTATTGACAAAAATATTAAGGAACAGACAAAACAGGTTATGGATAATTTAAATAATATTTTAAAATCAGTTGATTTGGATTTAAGCGATGTTATTAAAACAACTATTTATTTAACTGATTTAAGCGATTTTCAAACAGTGAATAAAATTTATTCAAATTATTTTAAACAAAATCCGCCAGCGCGCTCAACGGTTCAAGTTTTAGCTTTGCCGAAAGAAGCTAAAATAGAGATAGAATGCGTTGCCGTTGACAAAAAATAGATTTTTATTATATTTATAATAAGTTTTATTTATTTAATTTAACAACTTAAATTAAAATTTTAAGTTTTTTTAGTTTATGGTTAGTGATACCGCAAAAAATAGTTCAAACTTTAAAAAAATATTGGAAGACAATTTAATACAATTGCCGAATATCGGTGATATCATAAAAGGAGAAGTTTTGAGCGTTAATAAGAAAGAGATGCATATAGATATTGAAGGCGCCACGACAGGAATGGTGAGAGGGTGGGAAATTATTGACGAATCTGGCGAATATTCCAAAGTAAAAGTTGGAGATATAGTGAGCGCCACTGTGTTGGAGTTGGAAAACGAAAAAGGCGAAATGGAACTCTCGTTAAGAAAGGCAGGACATCAGAAAGCATGGAAGCGGCTTGCTGATCTCTGTGAGAAAAAGGAAAAAATAGAAGTTAAGGTTATTGAAGCGAATAAAGGCGGTCTGCTCGTATTGGTCGGGCGGACAAAAGGGTTTTTACCTGTTTCGCAATTGTCCCCAGAGCATTATCCGCGCGTTTCAGGCGGCGACAAGCATAAGATTTTAGAAAAATTAAAATCATTTATAGGATTGGCTTTAACCGTGGAAATTATTGATTTAGATGAAAATGAAAGCAGATTGATTGTTTCTGAAAAACGCATATTTCAGGAATCACAGAAAGAAGAGCTTTCTAAATATAAGATTGGCGACATCGTGGACGGAGTGATTTCTTCAACCACTAATTTCGGCGCTTTTATAAAATTTGACAATTCAGAAGGACTTATCCATATTTCAGAAATTGCATGGCAGAGAATTGACAAGCCAGAATATTTAATAAAAGCAGGCGATAATGTCAAAGCGCAGATTATAGAGATAGATGGAACCAAAATATTTTTATCTATTAAAAGACTGCTTAAAGATCCGTGGAAAACAGTTAATGATAAATATAATGTCGGGGACGTAGTGGATTGCAAAATTTTAAAAATCAATCCGTTTGGGCTATTCGTGGAACTTGACAAATATATACACGGATTGGCGCACATTTCAGAAGTGACGGATAATAACATTAATGAGTTAAAAGAGAAAGTTAAAATAGGCGATAAGATGAAATTTAAAATTTTATCAATTGAAGCAAACGAGCATAGATTGGGATTATCCGCCAAAGCGGTGAAAGAAGGAAAAGTAAAAAAAGAGGCGAAAGAAAAAAAAGTAAAGACAAAAGAAAAAGATGAGAAAAAGCCGAAAAAAAAGAGAGAAAAGAAGAAAGAAGATAAAAAAGCCGGCGAAAAAGAGAAGAAAAACAAAAAGAAAGAAAAGAATAAAGAAGATAAAAAAGATAACAAGAAAGATAAAAAGAAAAAGACGGAAAGCGTGAAGAAAAAAGAAGATAAGAAATAAATTTACAATTTACAATTAACAATTTGGCAATGAATTTTCAATTCTCTAATTTTTAAATTTTTAATCGATATTATAAATTGTCACCCTGAATTTAGTTCAGGGTCTGTCGTTGCTATTCGCTACATTATGATTAAGACTAATAAAACTTTAAATTTCATAATTTGTTTCGTTCAGTAATATTTAGTTAGCAGTAAACACAGACCCCGCCGCTCGCGAGCAGCGGGGTGACATTGTGTGGATTCAGGATGACATTTGTGGATTCAGGATGATATTTTGGATTTTAAAAATTTGAATTTGTGATTTATTTGTGATTTATAATTTTGGATTTAGCGCTTTTTATTTATAATTTAAAATTTAATGATTAAAAATTGATTGATAATTGTAAATTGGTAATTGAAAATTTTTAGAAAGCGGGCGTCGTATAATGGTTATTATATTACTTTGCCAAGGTAGAGATGGCGGTTCGATTCCGCTCGCCCGCTCATTTTGGGCCAGTAGCTCATCTGGTAGAGCGCCTCGTTTGCACCGAGGAGGTGGCGGGTTCGAGTCCTGTCTGGTCCACAAGTATTGACAGAAATTTAATAGTTGCTATACTAAATTCATTATGAATAAAGCAAGCCAAAATTTAATATTAAAAATCAAAACAATTTACATTGTGGGATTTTTATTTTGCGATAAATTTTAGGCGGCTTTAAAAAAAATAAAAAAATAAAAAAATATAAGCCGCCTGAAAGGGCGGTTTTTTTAGAAAAGGAGGGGAGATATGCTCTTTACAATTAAATAAAATTTTCTGCCCGCTATTGACAGTTTTTAATTTTAAATTTGAAATTTGAAATTTAAAATAAAATTTAAATGAATAAATTTTTAAATGGTTTTTTATTTTTAGTTATTTAGATATTTGAAATTGATTTAAAAT
>JAYEJQ010000032.1:0-15497 GCA_034660735.1 Patescibacteria group bacterium
AAAATTTTTTTTAATTTATCAATTTGTTCATTTATATTTTTATTTAAATTAAAATAAATTTTAAAATTTTGAAAATTCGCCGCTATTTGATATTTTTTATCTTTTGCCGTTAATCTGCATTGCTGGTCGTTATTTTTTAAAAAATCGCATATTGTGTCAATAATTTTTATATTGTTAACATCAGGCAAAAAGTCAAATAATTCAAAATCAGACGAAATTTGCGGCAAATGATTAAAAATATCTAAATCAGACTTATCAATTTCTTCAATAATAAACCCCTGTCCGTCTAATAAACTATGCTTATTATCGGTTATTAAAATAAATCTCGGCTGTTTTTCCGCAATTTTAATATTTAATCTGTTTGGATATTTTTTAATAATTTTAATATTATCTAAATTAAATTTTTCTTTAAGAAAAAATTCTAAATATTTTTCTTTGATAAGCCAATAATTGCTATACGGAATTATAAAAAATATTTTTTGAGCAAACATTTCTTTGTTTAATTCTAGTAAAATTTTTTCGGTTTTATTTTTTTCATTTCCATTAATCGCAATATTATTAATTTGAAAATATTTGCTGAAAAGAAAAAAATAAGCCGTTGCCGCTGTTATTGATAAAAAAATAGACAAAAAAAATAAAAACAAAATTTTTTTCTTTTTTCTTATCCAATTTTTTTTAGTTATAAATATCTTATTAGGCCGCCTATTTTTAAAATAATCCCTTTTTTTATAATTTTTTTTCATATATAATAATAATATGCCTATACAAATTATTGAGAACAAAATCAGTCATAATAAATCTTTGCGCTGGATAAATATTACCAACGCTAAAAAAAATGAAATTAAATATTTAAAAGATAATTTTAATTTTACTTTAAAAAATTTAAGGGATTCCCTAAGCCATGTGCGGTCCCAAAGGCTAATTATTGAAGAACATTCTAATTATCTTTTTTTAATATTTCATTTTCCTGTTTTTAATAAAGAGAAAAATGAGATTATAGGCAAAGAGATAGACTGTTTTATCAGTAAAAATTATTTAATTACCGTTCATAATAATAAAAATAAAAGTTTAAACAGTCTGTTTAACTTATGCCGAAAAGATCAGGATACGCGCGATAATTATATGGGGAAAGATCCGCTGTTTTTGTTTTATGAAATTTTAAACAGAACTTTTGATCAATGCTTTTTTATTTTAGATATGTTGAATATAAAAATTTCAGAAGTGGAAGAAAAAATTTTTTCAAGCCGGCAACGCGAAAGCATTGATGATATTTTAATGTTGAAACATAATATTATAAATTTCAGCCGCATTATGCAGTCGCATAAAAACACTTTAAAAAAAATATTTCAATGCAATAATAAAAAAATCTTTTCCTCCTGCCAAATAAAAACATACAATAAATTAATACGAACTACTAAAGATATATGGGAAATAGCGCAAAGCCAAAAAGAGATGATTGAAGCCTTGGAATATACTAATGATTCAATGCTTTCTTATAAAATGGGAAATATAATGAAAACTTTAACAATATTTTCAGTAATTGTATTCCCGCTAACCCTATTCGCCGCTATTTTTGGAATGAATACGATGAATGGAATGCCGTTTATACAAAATAAAAACGGTTTTTGGATTATTATTTCAGTAATGGTTGCAGGGACTATCTTGATGTTTTTGATATTTAAAAAGAAAAAATGGCTTTAAATTTTTAATTGATAATTCGCAAATCAACAACTTTCAGTTGTAGTTCCCTATTTCCGTTCCAGCGATTTTCATCTATATTATACGCCAAATCAATAAAATTTCCCGCTTTAAGATTACCACGCCAATTTTTAGCTATACCAAAACCGATACAGTCTAAATTGCGCGCCACCTGCTCATTATGGCTGTTCACAAAAATTTTAAGATGATTTCCGTTCTGCCCTACTTCTTTAGAGGACAGAACTTTTAAATTTCGCGTTAAAAAAATCGGCTGTTGGTTCGCCTGACCAAATGGCCTGAATTTATTCAGTTCGTCAAATACTTGCCAAGTAATTTGGCTTAATTTAATTTCCGCCGCGATATTTATTATAGGCAGTAAATCTTTATTTTGCAATTTTTCATTAATTAACTCTAAAAATCTTTTCTGGAATTCAGGAAATATTTTTTTGTCTTTTAGGGTAAATCCGCATGCCTGGCTATGCCCGCCAAAATTTGAGAATAAATCTTTTAAATTTTCTAATGCTTCAATAATATTAAATTTCGGAATACTGCGACCTGATCCGACAATTTTATTATTTTTTTCAGTTAAAATTAATGACGGGCGATTATATAAACTTGTTATTTTTCCGGCAATTAATCCTAAAATTCCGATTAAACATTCGTTTTTAAGCAATATCACGGCTTTTTTATCGGGGTTGTCCCCTATTTCGCTGATTACTTCATTCGTAATTCTATCTGTTAATTTTTGCCGATCGCTGTTCGTCTTATTTAATTCATCTGCTAAATTTTCAGCTTTTTCCAGTGATTTAGATACTAATAATTTATACGCGGCATTTGCGTGGTTCATTCTGCCAGCCGCGTTAATTCTTGGAGACAATTGAAAAGATATATTGTAACTATCAAGCGTATCTTTATTTATTGTCGCTTTTTTAATTAAAGTTTTCAACCCCGCTCTTTTTGTTTTATTTAAAACAATTAATCCGTATTTAGTTATTATTCTGTTTTCTCCTAAAAGAGGAACACAGTCCGCGATGGTTCCTATTGCGACTAAATCTAACAACCATTTTTCAAAAACAACGGCGGAAAATTTTTTTTCTTCAGCAAATTCTTTTAGTAATGCCTGCGATAATTTAAAAGCGACTCCTACCCCGGCTAATTCTTTAAATGGATAATTTTTATCTGCTTGCGGATTTAAGATTAAGCATTTTGGCAATTTTTTTGGCGGAGCATGATGATCAGTGATAATAATCTCAATTCCTAAATCTTTTGCAAATTCAACTTCCTGAAAATCACTAATTCCGCAATCAACTGTAATTATCAATTTAGCGTCTTTGCCAGAGATGGTTTTAATCGCTTCATTGTTCAGCCCATACCCTTCGTTTTCGCGATGCGGAATATAAATATCGCAGTCAGCTCCGATTTTTTTTAAGCAGGAAATTAAAAGCGCGGAGGATGTCACTCCGTCGGCATCGTAATCCCCATAAACAAAAATTTTTTCATTTTTACTAATCGTTTTTTTTATTCTGGCGATTGTTTTTTTTATATCCGAAAACAAAAAAGGACTGTGAAGTTTTTCATAGTCTGGATTTAAAAATTCGTCAATTTTTTCTTGTTCGGTAATTCCTCTGCTGTATAATAACTGTAAAATAACAGGATTTATTTCTGGAAACTTATCAATAAATTCCTGCGTAATTTTCTTGGCAATTTGCCATTTTTTTTGCATAAAATATAAAAATGTTTTCCCCTCTTGTTTTTTTAAAATAATCTAATATTTAAAATCTACAATTCGTCCTTTTAACGCCGAAGCCGCCGTAATTATCGGCGATGTGAGATAGACTTCGCTTTCGGGATGTCCCATTCGCCCGACAAAATTGCGGTTGGTAGTGGAAACGCATTTTTCGTGTTTAGCTAAAACGCCCATATGCCCGCCGAGACAAGGACCGCAAGTCGGCGTGGAAAAGACGCAGCCGGCGTTAATGAAAATTTCTATCAGCCCTTCGCGCAGGCATTTTTTATAAATATCTGTTGTCGCTGGAATTACAATAGTTCGGCATTTAACCTTTTTACCTTTTAAAATATCCGCCGCCTGCTTTAAGTCTGAAAACCTGCCGTTTGTGCAAGATCCGATAAATGCCTGATCTATTTTAATATTGTCTTTTTCAGCTTCGCTAATCGGCTTGCCGTTGGACGGAAGGTGAGGATAAGCAACCATCGGCTCTAAATCGGAAATATCAAAATTATAAATTTTTTCATAAACGCAATCTTTGTCTGAAAAATATTCTTCAGTTTCAATAATTCCATTTTTAGCGCCTGCCTCAATCGCCATATTGCAAATTGTCAATTTTTCATCATCGCTCATACGCTCAATAGCTTCACCACCGAATTCCATCGCTTTATATTGCGCGCCGTCAACTCCGACATTTTTAATAATAAAAAGAATAACATCCTTTGCGGTTGTTTCAGGCTTCAGTTTTCCAGTAATATTAAAACGGATAGTCTCGGGAACTTTAAACCATAATTTTCCAGTCGCTAAAACAAAAGCGCAGTCGGTTGATCCAATTCCAGTGGAAAAACACCCGAGTGCTCCGTAAGTACAGGTGTGTGAATCAGCGCCAACAACAACCATTCCAGGCTTAATATGTCCCTGTTCAGGCAAAATGGCGTGGCAGATCCCATGGCATCCTAATTTATAATAATGCTTAATTCCCTGCTCTTTTACCCAATCGTTCAGCTCTTTTGCGAGTTCCGCGCTTTTAATATCTTTATTCGGCACAAAATGATCTGGAGTGACGACAATTTTGTCCGCATCCCAAACTTTTTTTATACCTTTCTTTTTTAACATTTTAAGCGCTGGCGGGGTTGTCACATCGTGGCACATTATTAAATCAATTTTTCTGTCAATCAATTCCCCTGCCTTGCCTCCCAAAATTTTTTCTGTAATTGTTTTAGACATATATTATTTTTTAGAAATTAAATCTATCAAATCACTGTCTGAAATTTTTTTCTTTTTATCCGCGAGATCTTTAAATTTTATAAAAATTTCAGTCGTCTGTTCCTCTTTTATTGTGATGCCGATTTTTTTAAATCTATCTATCAATCCGTGTTTTCCTGAATGTTTACCAAGCACTAACTCATTTGAATTTAATCCGATATCATCCGCTTTCATTATCTCATAAGTTTCCCTTTTCCGCAAGACTCCGTGCTGATGAATTCCGGCTTCGTGCGCGAAAGCGTTTTTGCCAACAATAGCTTTATTTTTTTGGACAAAAATTCCTGTTAAATTAGAAACTAATTTTGAAATGCCTGCAATTTTAGCGGTTTTAATGTCAGTCTCTGCTTGAAAATAATCATTTCTTGTTTTTAATGCCATCACTACTTCTTCCAACGCAGCGTTTCCAGCCCGTTCTCCTAAGCCATTAATTGTGCATTCAATCTGCCTTGCTCCATTTCGGACAGCCGAGAGACTGTTGGCAACCGCCATTCCAAGATCATTATGGCAGTGAACTGAAATAGTCGCTTTTTTAATATTAGAAACATTTTTATAAATTTCGGCAATCAATTTTCCAAATTCTTCTGGCATCGCGTAACCGACAGTATCAGGAATATTCACAGTTGTCGCTCCAGCGTCAATCGCTGTTTTTATAATTTTAAATAAAAAATTTTTATTAGCGCGAAAAGCGTCTTCTGGCGAAAATTCTACATCGCTAATTTTTGATTTTGCGAATTTTACCATTTCAAAAGCCTGTTTTAGCGCTTCTTTTCTGCTCATCTTTAATTTATATTTTAAATGAATATCGGACGCGGCTAAAAAAGTATGAATTCTTTTTTTCTTTGCTGGTTTAATCGCTTGATAAGCCGCTTCAATATCCTGTTTTTTTGCCCGCGCTAAAGAGCAGACAACGCCGTTTTTTACCTTTTTTGCGATTTGCCGTATGGCTTCAAAATCGTCTGGCGACGCGATCGCGAAACCCGCTTCAATAACATCAACATGCATTTTTTCCAAAGCCAAAGCGATCTGAATTTTTTCAGTTGTATTTAAGCTCGCTCCAGGCGACTGTTCGCCATCCCTTAATGTAGTGTCAAAAATTTTTATTTTTTGCATAAATAAGAATCAGGAATAAAGAATTAAAAATTAAGGTATTCTTAACTTTTAATAATTAATTCCTAATTATTAATAACTGATTCATCTAATAATATTCCACTTCCCCGTCTGTATTTTTAACCCCTATTTTTATAAAATTATTAAAATCTAAATTTCCGCTTTTTTTCTGTTCGTCTAAAAACATTTTTATTGCTTCGCATAAAAAAACAACTTCTTGGAAGCCGTCGTTTTCAGTGTTTTTTATCATCTCTTTAAAATCGTCAATACTGCCTGACGCGCAAACATTAGCGCACTCCATGCAGGTTATTATTTTAATTTTATTATTATGATTATTGTTCGACATAAAAATTAGTTTAGCCTCTGTCGGTCTGTTTATCAAAAACCGACAGAGGCGTTTTCTAAATATCCGCAACTGACCCGAATGGGCCAATACGCGAATGTTCAAAAAAATTTTGAATTCCTTCGTCGTTATTCTCCTCTAAAAGAGGAGAAGAAGGAATTAAATCAATCACCTCAAACCTTCGAGGTGAAAATTTTTCATATTCGCGAAAATATTTTTCGCGAACTTTTGCCAAATTTTTTAAATGACCTGCCATAAAGTTCATTTATTCCTCCTTTTTTTTGGGTTAATAAACAGAAAAAATTGATCATAAAATTATTCACAAACTTTTTCTGTTTATTAACATTTTTAAAGAGCAATTGGATTAAAAAAAATAATTTAAAAAACCGCTTTATTAGCGGCTTGTATCTATTTTTATTTTTTTATCTTTTAATATAAACAAAAATAAGCCGCCTTCTTAAAGGAAATAATAATAAGCTCAATAATAAAATTTTATTTACAACTTGTTTCATAATTATTTAATAGACTTACTGCATAATTAGTTTCGTGACGCCCCGTAGTCCTACGGGGTGAGGCAAATATTTCAAAAATTTTATAAGCTTATATAGAATATATGCGTTAAAATTTTTGGAAAATTTGACCAAAATATGGAAATTGCAGTAGGAACTAATTATGCAGTAAGTCTATAATATCAAATAATAAAAATTTGTCAAAAAAATATTGTCATCCTAAAATAAATTCAGGATGACAGGTAAAATGACACATATTTAAATTATTTTTTACAACTTCTCACTACTCTCTCAATTCTATCTATTCCTTCTTTTAAAATTTTTATTTCAGGACCGTAACCAATCCGTATATAATTTGTAAAATTTTCTTCTTTTCTTAATTTATGCGGATTAAGGTCAAAAAATTTTCCCGGCACCACAATAACTTTTTCTTTCAACATCCGTTCAAAAAATTTCATTCCGTTATTAATCTCTTTCGGCAATTTTTTAAGATTCAGCCAAAAATAAAAAGCGCCATCAGGTTCGCTGCCGAAAATAAAATCCATCTTTTTAAATCGTTTCATCATATAATCCCGTTTTTTTCTAAAAAGTTTTTGAATTACCCTACTCTCTTTTAAGATATTTTTAGCGCCCACTAATTTTATCGCCGATTTCTGTAAAGGATTGTTTGCGCCACCGTCCAAAAATGAACCTACGCGGCTGGCGATTTCCATAATATTTTGAGGACCGATCGCCCAGCAAACCCTCCAGCCAGAATACCGCCAAGCCTTAGAAAGCCCGCAAATAATAATTATTCCGCTGTTCTCTATATCATCAATAAACTTGGCAGATGAAACCAACTCAAACTTTTTATTGTAAATAAAATTAAAATAAAATTCATCAATAATCAAATAAAATTTTTCTTTTTTAGCCAATTCAACTAATTTTTTCAAATCATCGCCCTGAATTACAGCACCAGTCGGATTAGAAGGGTTGCTTAAAAGCAGCGCTTTGATATTTTCTTGTTTTATTCTATTTTTCAATTCTCTATGATTAAATTTAAATCCATTCTTAGAACTTAAAAAAATCGGAATAGGCTTAATATTGTTAAATACGCTTAAAATTCCATCATAAGAAGTATAGTCTGGCACAAAATAACCCACATTGATATCCTGCATTGCGGCAATAATACGTGAAATAACTATCCTGCCACCTCCTGAAACTTCAATATTTTTATAACTGTATTTTGATTTTTTATTTACGCGGAAAAGATCATTATACATAAAAGCGATATTTTCTCGAAGTTTTTTTAATCCGCCGACAGGAGCGTATCCATGCTGTTTTGCGCTAATAGTGATATTATCAACGCGAGGTAACGCGCCTTCAATATTCCCTGCTTCTGCCGCTCCTTGTCCGAGATTTACCCAATCTTTATTTCCATGATAAAATCCAAACTGCGTCGCATGTTCTGTCGCATAAACAACTCCTGATTTTTTATATTTTTTAAAACATACAGTTTCCATAAAATAAAAAAAGCCGCCTTTGCAAGCGGCTTGTTAAAATATTTTTAAATTACTTTTTCATATTTAAACAAACCGCCGATTTGGCAGCTAATAAAATCGCTAATATACTCACTAAATTTTTATTGTTGAATATTTGCTTATTCATATTAAATTTAATATAGCAAAATAATCAAATTATGTCAAAATAATTCAGGCAAACTATAAGCCGGATTCTGTTAAAATTATTTAATAATAATTTTAGATAGCCATCTATCTATGACTAATATTGCTATTAGCCTCAAGCGGTTCAAACAGCAAAATTGCTGAATACGACCTTGCGCGCGGATAAGGATTTAGCCGTTTCACCTTTTAAGTTTCCTTAAAAACTCGCCCTATTAAGGGCGTTTCAGCGCTTGCGCGCATCAACGTCTCTGTTCGCACCTCATTGATTAAAATGACGGGAATTACCCGCTATCCTTTTTTAATTTTAAAATTTAAAATTAATCGCGTCCGGACTTTCCTCCCCATCCAAGTTTTACCAATAAAATTGTTAAAATTTAAGCGGAGCGACTATCCATTTGCCTAAATTATTGTTATAATAACAAATAAAACGTATAATGTCAATATGGCATCATATAAACATCTAAACATTTAAACATTTAAACATTTAAACACGGTAATATTCAAAGTAATTTTTAAAAATGTCAATAGTTTTTGAAAAAAATTCAACTGTAAAACAAATTTTGTTTTATGTTATTAAGCAATTTAAAAAAAGCAGGATAAAATCCGCTGAGTTTGACGCGGAAATTTTAGTTATGTTCGCGTTGAAAAAAAGCAGGGAATGGATCTGTATGAATTTGGATTATAGATTGTCAAAAAATGAATTAGCTAAAATTAAAAAATTAGTTGATAAAAGAATTCAAAACGAACCGATCGCTTATATTATTAAAAACAAAGAATTTTACGGCTTGAATTTTTTTGTTAATAAAAATGTCTTGATTCCCCGTCCTGAAACCGAACTTTTAGTTGACGAAGCGATAAAAATTGTGAATAGAAAAAAAACAAAAAATTTTTCTATTATTGACATCGGAACAGGCAGTGGCTGCATTATCATTGCATTAGCAAAAAATATTATTAAAAATCCGATATCCGATATCCGATATTTGGCTTCTGATCTTTCTAAAAAATCACTCTCTGTCGCGCTTAAAAACGCAAAATTTCATAAAGTTGATAAAATAATAAAATTCTGTCGCGGAAATTTATTAAATCCGATAATAAAAAACGCTAAATCAAAAATTCAAAATTACAATTTAATAATTATCGCAAATCTCCCCTACTTAACCGCGGAGGAATGCAAAGAAAAATCAATTCTCTGCGAGCCAAAAACAGCGTTATTCGGAGGAACTGGCGGATTAAAATATTATAAAAAACTGTTTAAGCAAATATCGGAATTAAAAACAAAAATTAGAATTCAAAAACAGATTAATCTTATTATTGAAATCAATCCACATCAGACAAAAGAAATCCGCTCAATTATTAAGCGAATTTTTCCATTAGTAAAAATAAAAGTGATAAAAGATTTGGCGAAAAAAAACAGAACTGTTAATATATTAATTCCATATTCTCGTCAACTACCTCAATCCAAGTCTTTCCGCGATTAAATTTTATTTCTTCATTATTTTGGTCGTAAAATTTTGTTCTGTTTTCTTGCGATAATTTTTCCCATTTGCCATCAATAATTTTTCCGTCTAAAAATATTATCGCATTTCCGTTTCCGATTGTTTTTATTCTTTTTCTATCTTCGTTATCAATAGATATTATTTTAGTTTTTTGGATAATCAAATTTTTTGTTTTAATCACATTTTCATTTTCATCAAAATGCGGCTTTCCATTATGAAATCTTGAATATTCATTATTTTCGCGATTGTATTCCCACATTACTAAGTTATAATTTCCAACTGAAAAATTGATAATAATATTATTTAACGACTCTCCCCTTTCTTCTAATTCAATTTCGTTTTTGAACACAAGTGAACTAAAATTGTGTTCAGTTAAAAAATAATTCTCCAGCGCTTTATTTAATAACTCCGACGATGTAAATACATTGTGCGGACGCGATCTTTTGGAACTTCGCCAATAATATCGGCTTTTATAATATTGATCTAAATTTAAAACAGCGCTTTTTTGCTTAATTAATTTTAATGCCTCAGGGCTGCCGCCGACATGGCAATATAAAGCTTCAAATTCCTTTGCCCAATCTAAAAAATACGGACGAGCGCTACGAACAGGTCCAATTTTATCAATATCTTCGCCATCGGCAAATATTGCCAAAAAACGGGTTATACCTCCTTCTACTGGTGCTTCAATAATTAAATTAGCTTTATCTAAGCCTGCTTGCGGCTTAGCGCTTACATTATTATCAATAGTTATAGCTACTGGATAAAAATCAAAACTATCTTCTTTAACTAATATTCCATCAATCGCGCGTTCTTTTGTTAATTTATTCTCTATTTTTTCTTCTAAATTATTTCTCTGTTTTGCTTGATTGCTAAAATTATCTTTTAATAACGGCTGATATTTTTTATTTGTTAAATTTCTAATTAACAATACAGACATTAAAATTATATAAATAAAAATTAATACGCAAAAAATAATTCGTTTTATTTTTTCTTTATCTGTTTTTTTTAATTTTTTCATATTTTTAAATTATCAATTGCTTGTTTAATATTATTGGATTTTATTAAAAATGTTCCGACTAAAATCGCGTCTGCCTCAACGTTTCTCATTTTTTCCGCGTCTTTAAAAGATGTGATTCCAGACTCAGCGACTTTAAGAATATTTTTTGGAATTATTTTTGACAACTTAACAAAATTATTCAAATTAATTTTCATTGTTTTTAAATCGCGATTATTTATGCCGATAATTTTTGGCTTGATATTTAATATAAATTTTAATTCTCGCGCATTATGAATTTCAACTAAGCAATCTAAATCCAATTCGCGCGCGATATTATATAAATTTTGCAACTGTTTTTTTTCTAAAATTGACGCTATTAATAAAATCGCGTCAGCACCGTATGCCTTGCTTTCATATACTTGCCACGAATGCATTATAAAATCTTTTCGCAAAATCGGCAAATTTGAACTCTCTTTTGCTATTTTTAAATAATCAATACTTCCTTTAAAAAACTTTTTTTCAGTAATTACGGAAATAGCATTAGCGCCGTTTTTATTATATATTTTAGCAATTTGAGCGACATTAAAATTTTCTTTAAAAATAACTCCTTTGTTTGATGGCGATGATCTTTTAATTTCAGCTATCAAAGATAACTTTTTCTTTTTTAATGATTTTAAAAAATCTCTTTTTGCGAATTTGTTTTTTTTAATAATATTTTTTAAATCTTGAATACTTAATTCTTTCATTTTAATCTTAACTTCTTTCATTTTATTAAAGCATATTTCATCAAGGATTGCGCTTGTTTTTTTATACATAAATAATTATAAAAATCTTTTTAATTTTTTAACTTGTTGATTCCAGTTAAATTCATTCTTAATTCTTTCGCGCGCGCGTCGCCCAAATCTATCCGATAAATCTTTATCTTTCAATAGCCTTATTAGAGCCTCGCTAATTTCTAAAATACTTTCAGGATTAACTAAAATCCCAGTCTTATTATCTATTATAGCTTCTGATACTCCGCCACTATTTCCTCCAATTGCTGGCTTTCCAAAAGATCCTGCTTCTAAATATACTATTCCAAATCCTTCCGCGTCGCCGTTAATATTTCGAGATGGCATAATATACAGATCGCATAAATCGTAAAACGCTTTCAGTTCTTCGTCTGATATTTTTCCAACAAAAATTATCTTGTCAGAATGATTCGAGTTGCGAGCCATTTTTTTTAATTCATCGCCATACTCCCCTTTTCCTGCTATTATATAAACAAAATTATCAATCTTTTTTATAACTTGCGGAATTGATTTGATCGCCATATCAAATCCTTTTCGCTGGACAAGCCGCGCCGCGGATAAAATAATTTTTTTGTTTTTTAAATTATGTTTTTTAATTAAATCATTTTTGATTTTTTCGCTTGCTGGTGATTTTATGTTCGGGCAAGGATAAAGAGTAATTATCCTGTTTTTATCAGTTTTTAATTTTAATAATTCTTGTTTTGTAAAATTAGAATTTGCAACTATAATTTTAGAATTTTTCAATATTTTTTGCGCTATCCATTTTTTGCGTAAATTTTTTTGCGGCAAAATTATATCCATTCCATGCGTAAAAACGATATAATCAAAATTTAATATTTTTGACAAACATAATACCACTGCGCCTACTGGCAAAATTTGTCCGACTAAAACAGTTTTAATTTTTTCTTTTTTTACGATTTTCCATAAATGCCAAAAAATAGGAAGCCACTTCGACCAAATCGGCAAATCAGAAATTAAATTGCGGCGAAAAACAGGATAATTTTTAGAATAAAAAATTTTATCTTTTTTAACTGTTAAAATTGAAACTTTATCGCTCGGCAAGTGATCGCAAATTCCTTGATAATAATTTGCAACTCCGCCAACGGTCGCGTCAATTGTAACAAGCAAAGTTTTATTCATAACATTATTTTTCCCAATCAGTAATTATTATGCTTTTACCTATTTTTTTAACAACGACTTTTTGCTTGGTTCTCCATTTTAATTCTCTGACAATCCCAATTGGCAAAGTCAACCCAACGCTTTTATCGCCGATCCTAGTTAATTTTCTTATACTTTTATTTTCTAATCTTCTTCTTGACATATTTTTACTTATTCTCCTTGCGCGGAGAAATACTTATTTAAATACCTATTTAAATAGGTATTTAATTTTTTAAAATTATTACGATTTTTTATTTACTCTAACAAAATTAACTCTTTTACGCAAGTATTATGATATTTTTTATTATAAATAAAAAATAACCCTATTAAAATAGCGGGTTGTTTTTTTCTTTTTTAGAATTTGATGTCGTAGGGACAGGTCGCGACCTGTCCCTACTAAGGGTTGGATTTTTTCAGGATTTGAAACGAAATTGATAAATGGTTTTTGTTGTTCTGTACTGTTGGTTAAATGTCTCTGACTTGAACCTTTTATTTCTTTTTTTTCGTTGTTTGCGATTTTATAGAAATGTATGGTTTGGGTCAAGAGATTCTGAACCAATGATGGGGATAGATTGCATTCTGGTCTGTGGATAACTTTTTGACAAAAAATAAAATTATGTTATTGTGGAAATACAAAAACCTGTATCCTGAACTGTCACCGGACGGTGGCGTGGCTGGGACACCCAGCATAGGGACATGGTTGAAAAAGACCTTTTTTAGGGTCTTTTTTTGTTATTTAAAATGCCATTCATCCTCTATTCGCTTTTTTATTTTTAAATAAATTGAATATTTAAAAAAATTTTCAAGTACGGCAAGTCCTGTTAAAATATTCTTCTATTCTATCCTTATTGCCCTGCAAAGTAGAAAATTGTTTTCCAACGACATTGCTTAGTTTAGCTAATGGTTTTCTGCCTATTGATTCTTGATCTTCAAATATAGCAAGAGTTTCTGGCCTAAAATTATGCAGCTCATAATGCTGTATTGTTATAATAGATTCATTACATTTATCATCTGAAGCAATTGGATAAATACAGAAATATTCTTTATTCTTCATAGGTATTGCGTAAGGAGTAGAATATTGTTTTTTTGTGTCAAAATCAGGATAAAATTCTTTAATAGGATTAAATTTTCCTAAGTCTACAGTAATAAACTTTTCAAAATATTCATAAAATAAATTCTTTACGATCTCTCTTTTTAAAAATTCTAAATCTGAAATCTTTAGAATTACTTGGACAAACTGCATTAAATAGGAAAAAATTTTATCGCATGAAGCAACTATTTTTAAATTTCCTTCAGATTCTTCCATTTGATAATTACTTAATATTTCATTAAAAACCTTTTTTTTATTTTTTGAATTCAAATCAAAATTATAACTTAATCTCATTAATGTCATTCCCATATCCTGGATAATGATATTATTGCCTTTAACTTCTAAAAAAATTTCTATCATATCGCCATCAGGATAATAAAAAGGCAAAAATACCTGATATAAGTTAGGTCTTTTTTCTTTTAGGAAAATATTTTTATGAAAACCATCCGAAATATTTTTTTGTAATATTTTTATATCCATAATCTTGTTTTATTTAGTGGCTCCTATTTAAATGGCAATGCGATCTGAGATAAATTTTGATAATACTTTTTAAAATTGTCAATATTCATATCAGTAAAAAAAGAAAGCAATGCTTCTTGCAAAGTAGAATATTTACCAGTAATTTCAGCGTGATTTTCCGCTTTAATACCTAATTCCACAGCTTCAGTGCTATATTTATGGATATGAAATCCTTCTTCAATTAATTCGTTATTTAAATAATTTTTATGAGCTCCGTGATTTCCATTGTAGCGAATAATTATAATATCGGTTTCTTTGTCTCTGTGATACACAAGGCCAACTGAAAAAAATTCAAATAATTTCGTATTCTCACGAATAAACACTGAAAACTTATATTTTTTATCAACAGATTCCAACTCCATATTGGTTTGTTTATGAAGTCCATTTGCTTTATCTTTTGGAGATGGAGGCATAATTATTCTTTTCTTGCAAGAAATAAGTTCGTCTATAAAATCATCTGTTATACTAATTTGAGTATTACTTATATCCATAATATTAATTATTTTACTATTTTTATTATATCATAATTTAACTATTTTTTCTATTTTTTCCATCAACATTTTTCAACAATTCCAATCTCCTCCTCCGTTAAATTATAAAATTTACAAACCATCTTACCTGCCCCGTAGTTAATTTATTATAGTATGGGGTCAATCTCCCTCTCCAACTCCCCCGTATCCGCCTGCGGATTTTCTTTTTTGTTTTTTAGGATTTAATGTCGTAGGGGCAAACCTGTGTGTCTGCCCTTGATATGGGATGGATTTTGTTTTGTCTTTTTCAATAATCCCATTATAACAAAAATCGCCGTGAATGGCGATTTTTGAAAATTTATTTTTTCTTTTTAGCTCTTTTTCTTGCTTCAATAACAGTTTTCTTTTTATGAACTGATTTCTTTATTAGACGTAAATTTTTCGGGGAATCTGAACCGCCATCAGCCAACGGTATTTTGTGGTCAATCTCTTTTCCTATGGGTGTCTTTTTCAGTCCCCTCTTTTTAAGAAATTTTTGTCTTGTAGATGATTTTCTTTTTTGCATAATTTTAAATTTAAAATTAAAAAGGACGGATAAACCGCCCTTAAAACTATTTACTATTTAATTTTTCCTGCAATGAATAATTTATAACTGATTGTGCT
>JAYEJQ010000033.1:0-15441 GCA_034660735.1 Patescibacteria group bacterium
AATAATATTAAAAAATTTATAAAAAAAGCGGTCGTAGAACTTATAAATAATACTAAGTCTGAAAAAAAGATAAAAAAATCAATAAATATACACATTAAAAAGATTCATTTTATTCCAATAAGATATAGAATATTTGGCGGTTTATTACAATCAATGAATATCCAATTTGGAAATTTTATTGAAAAACTTTTACATATTATTGTTGAAAATGAAAATAATTTAGAAGTTTATAAAAATATTTCAGGGAAAAGAAATTTAAAATTATCAATAACAAAAGAAAGTGATAATTTAATTGATAATTATATTACTGATTGTCAAAATTCATCTAATTTTAATACAGAAAAATTATTGGAAAAATTTAATATTTTAATCAGTGATATTTTTAAAATAGAAAAAAACAAAAAAGATAAAGAAATATCAATAAAACATGATGTCGATGTATTATTTAGAGATAATAAAAATAATTATTATTACTTAGAAATAAAATATAATGACGATCATGATACAGATAAATTTTCTGGTATAAATAGAAAATTTATTAAAACTTATATAGGTATATCAAATATTTTAAATATTCATAACAGAAATATATTTAAACCAATTTTATATTATATGACTCCAAAGAGAATGAAAGGTAATATTTATATACCCGAAGAACAATTTATTTATAGAGGCGGTAAACTTTTTGACGAATTTTTTGAAGTAAAGTATGCTGATTTAAATAAAATTATGGAAAATATTGGCAAAGATAAAGAAATTATAGAAATATTTGATAATTTATATAACGATATTAGAATAAATTTAAAGTTAAAATAATATCGTAAGAATGCAAAATTATATAAATAAAAATATTCATGGTGATTGTATAAAAATTCTAAAAAATTTTCCCGACAATTCTTTTGACTTAATCTTTGCTGACCCGCCGTATAATTTACAATTGCCAATGAATAAAAAATTAATTCGCGCTGACGGCTCAGAGGTAATTCCTGTAAATGATGAATGGGATAAATTTGAAAGTTATAAAGAATATGATAACTTTACGGAAAGTTGGGTTAAAGAATGTCAAAGAGTTTTAAAACCAACAGGGACAATTTGGATTATGGGAATGTATCACAATATTTTTCGTGTTGGTAAAATTATGCAGGATTTAGGATTATGGTTTTTAAATGATGTAATTTGGGTAAAAATTGACGCTATGCCGAATTTTAATGGCAGAAGATTTACAAATAATCACGAAACGCTAATTTGGGCAGTAAAAAATAAAAATTGCAAAAACTACACTTTTAATAATAAATTTTTGAAACAGATGAATAGCGGACAGCAAATGAAAGATACGGATTGGATTTTTAAAATTTGCAAAGGGCAAGAAAGGCTAAAAGATGAAAACGGAATAAAAGCGCACCCTACGCAAAAACCGCTTAAATTGATTCAGCAAGTTTTGCTTTCTGCGAGCATAAAGGGCGATTTAATTTTAGATCCTTTTATGGGAAGCGGAACGACAGCAGTTGTCGCAAAAGCGCTTAGTAGAAATTGGATTGGTATTGAAAAAGAAAAAAAATATGTTGATTTGGCAAATAATCGTATTAATAAATTTAATTTAAAATATGAACGCAAAACAATTATTAAAACAAAAAGGAATTAATCCAGATGAGCCAGTTTTACGAATTGACAGAGATGAAGCGTTGGAAAGTTCAATGGAAGCGATTGAGGAATATTGCCCGAGTATGCAGATTGAAAAAATGTCGAAAAAAGATTTAGAGAGATTAGTTGATTCTTTAGGCGAAGATATTATAAATTATCATCCAGAAAATTATCATCAGGAGAGAAGCGCGCTCTTGGGCTATGTTGACGAGCTTAAAAAATGCGGGATGACTGATGACGAGGAAGAAGCGATTGATTTTTGTTGATTTAGATTTCTATTTTAAGAGGGTTTAAGTATTTATTTATAATGAAAAAACCGAATAATTTTTAAAAAAATTAAATACCTATTTAAATAGGTATTTAAATAGGTATTTCTTTGTAGCGTTAAAAATAATTAAATATGGCAAGAAGAAAATTAGAAAATAAAAATAACAAAATTGTAATCTTATGAAAAAGTCAGAATTGGTTTTTACCGCGATTTTAGTCCCGCTTGATTTTTTAATGCTGATACTGGCAAGTTTAGCGGCTTATTTTTTGCGTTTTAATCCGTCAATCGTTGAAATTCGCCCAGTTATTTTTGACTTGCAGTTAAAATATTATCTGACTGTCGTTTTTTTTGTTTCTATCTCTTGGATTTTAATATTCGCGGTTTCAGGGCTTTATTCAGCAAAATTAAACCGACGTTTAATAGATCAATTTTGTAAGATTTTTACCAGTTGCTCAGGCGGAATGATGCTTATTTTAATTGTTATATTTTTTAGCCGCGAACTGTTCTCTTCCCGTTTTATTGTTTTAGCAAGTTGGATTTTCAGTATAATTTTTGTTTTTTTCGGCAGAATTTTAATTCGCTCCGCGCAGAAATTTTTTTTAAAAAAAGGTATTGGGATAAACAATTTATTGATAATCGGAAGCGGAAATGCCGCTGAAAATATTATCAATATTTTCAATAAAGATAAAACATTCGGATACAAAATCGCGAAGCATATGAAAGATGTTCCAGATGATTTAGTCGGAACTATGAATAAAATAATTAAAAAATATGAGATTAGCGAAGTTTTGCAATGCGTAGATATTGGCAGGCAAAAATCTTTGGATTTAGTTGATTTTTGCCACGAACGGCACCTCACTTACAAATATATTCCAAATCTTTTTGAAGCGCAGGCGATAAATGTGGAAGTCTGGGACGTGGCTGGTTTTCCAGTGATTGAGTTAAAGAGAACTTCATTGGACGGATGGAGGAAAATTTTAAAAAGAGCATTTGATGTCATTATTAGCGCGATCGCCATTATTGTTTTTAGCCCTATAATGATAATTACAGCGATAGCGATAAAATTGAATTCAAAAGGACCTGTTTTTTTTACATGCGAAAGGATAGGACAGGGAGGCAGACCGTTTTTTTATTTTAAATTCAGATCAATGATTGACGAGGCGCATAAAATGCGGTATAATTCTGAATTTAGAAAAAAAGTGGAAGATCTCAGGGGTTGGAATAAAGATAATCCTATGATAAAATATAAAAGCGATCCTCGTGTAACAAAAGTAGGAAAGTTTATCCGCTGTCATAGCATTGATGAATTGCCTGAGTTTTTCAATGTTCTGCTCGGAAAAATGAGTTTGGTCGGTCCGCGTCCGCATGAGCCGGAAGAGGTCGCGAAATACAGAAAGCGGCATAAGAAAGTATTAACAATTAAGCCAGGAATTACTGGAATGGCGCAAGTGAGTGGTCGTAGCGATTTAGAGTTTAGCCAAGAAGTGCGGCTTGATGTCTATTATATTGAAAACTGGTCGTTTAAATTAGATTTATATATCTTATTTAAAACTCCGCTTATTTTATTTAAAAGAATAGGAGGAGGGTAAAATTATTTTATGTTAGAATTTTTTGCGATTAAAATTTTTATTTTAACGACATTGTCGTTTATTATAGCGTTGATTTGGATGCCGTTTTTGCTGAGATTTTTGAAAAAGCATAAAATTGGCAAGAATATCAGAGATGAAAAAAACGCTCCGATTTTTTTTAAGTTTCATAAGAAAAAATCTGGCATCCCGACAATGGGAGGATTTTTGGTTTGGATTACAGTCCTGTTTTTGTCGTTGCTGTTTTTTTACATCGCGAAATTTTTTGATTTGGAAATTTTTAAATATTTTAATTTTTTAACAAGAGAACAAACATTACTTCCTTTGGGCGCGCTTGTCGCATCAGCGATTGTCGGTGCGATCGATGATTTGCGGAATGTCAAGAAAATAGGAATAAATGGAGGCGGATTAGTAATGAAACAGAAAATTATTATTTACACTCTGATTGCGGCGGTCGGAGCGTGGTGGTTTTATTTTAAATTGGAATGGGATTTTATCCATGTCCCATTTTTGGGCAATTTTGAGATAGGTTTATGGTATATTCCAATTTTTATTTTTATCATCGTGGCAACCGCGTTTTCCGTGAATGAAACTGATGGACTTGACGGTTTGGCTGGTGGCGCGCTTCTCACCTCGTTCGGCGCTTATGGGGCGATTTCTTTCGTTCAGGGCAGATTTGAATTAGCCGCTTTTTGCGGAGTGATAATCGGCGCACTTTTGGCTTTTTTATGGTTTAATATAAATCCAGCAAAATTTTTTATGGGAGATACTGGCGCAATAGGGCTCGGCGTCACTCTTGGAATAGTCGCTATGCTTTCAAATTATGTTTTACTCCTGCCGATTATCGGGTCAATTTTTGTTATTGAAGCATACTCTGTTTTATGGCAGTGGTTTTATAGATATTTTTTTAATAAAAAATTTTTTATATCCAGCCCTATTCACCATCATCTTGAAGCAAAAGGGTGGACAGAAGCAAATATAGTAATGCGTTTTTGGGTAATTAGCGGAGTGAGCGCGGTGGTAGGACTGATTTTATTCTTTTTAGATAAAGGATAGAGCATAAAGTTTCAAATTTAAAATTATAAATTTCAAACAAATTACAAATTCAAAATTCAAAATTTATTATAAATTTAATCAAATTAAAAATATGAAAAAATTTATTCAGTCAAAATTAAAATTTTTCGTTAAGGCGATTATTAAAAAATACAATCCTGACATTATCGGGATCACGGGAAGTGTTGGAAAATCTTCCGCAAAAGAGGCGATTAAAAAAGTTTTAGAATCTCGTTTTAAGGTTAGAGCCAGCATTAAAAATTACAATAACGAAATAGGATTGCCACTCACTGTTATCGGCGTTCAATCTCCGTTAAAATCAATATTCGGATGGGTAAAAGTTTTTATAAAAGCGATTAATTTAATTTTAATAACAGATAAAAATTATCCTAAAATTTTAATTTTAGAAATGGGAGCGGATAGAGAAGGCGATATAAAATATTTATCGGGATTAACTCCTTGTAAAATCGCTATTGTCACCGCGGTGTCTGAGTCGCATTCTGAATTTTTAGGCAATCTGCAGAAAATAGAGAAAGAAAAACGCCAGATATTAGAGAATTTATCAGCGGATAAATTTGCTGTGTTAAACAGAGACAGTGATTTAACTTATAAAATGAAAGACAAAACAAAGGCGCGAGTTATATCATTCGGTTTTGATAAAGAAGCGGCAGTGAGGGCTACTGACGCGAATATTAATTACAACCAAAAAGGGGAAGTTGTAGGGATAAATTTTAAATTGCAATGCGGCGGCAATATCGTGCCAGTTTTTTTAGAAGGCATTTTTTCTTCATCGCAGATTCATAGTATTTTAATAGCAGCTTCGGTCGGATCTATTTACGAAATGAATTTAATAGAAATAATAGAGCAGTTAAAAAGTTTTAAGCCGCTGTCGGGCAGGATGAATTTAATTAAAGGAGTTAAAAAAACATTTATAATAGACGACTCATATAATTCTTCGCCTGCGGCGGTTAAAGCCGCGTTGGAAACTATGCGTGAAATAAGATTGCCAGCTGGCGCGAATAGAATTGCTGTTTTAGGCGATATGCTGGAATTGGGTAGTCAAACTGAACAGTTGCATCGCGATGTCGGAGTAAATGTTGTCGAAAACGGCGTTGATATTTTAATTACAAAAGGCGAAGCCGCGCGGGAAATAGCTGGCGGAGCTATTAATGCTGGAATGAAAAAA
The DNA here is from genome assembly GCA_034660735.1 of Patescibacteria group bacterium. GTDB lineage: Bacteria > Patescibacteriota > Patescibacteriia > JAACEG01 > JAACEG01 > JAGLTA01. Next base: position 5,735 of record JAYEJQ010000033.1, read on the forward strand.
GATAAAGTTTTTAGTTTTTCAGGCAATGGAAAAGCTGGAAGATTTTTGCAAGATAGAATTTCAAAAAATGATTTAATTTTAATTAAAGGTTCTCAAGGAATGAGAATGGAAAAAATTGTTAAAGAGATTATGGCAAAACCGATGAAAGCAAAAGATTTGCTTGTGAGGCAGGGAAATCAATGGAAATAAATTTATGAAACAGCCGAAAATTTCAATTATTATACCTGTTTATAATCACGCAAGAGAATTGTTTAATTGTTTAGAAAGCGTTTTATGGCAGAATTTTCAAGATTTTGAAGTTATTATAATTGACGACGGTTCTACGGATAATATTTTAAAAATTATAAAAAAACAAAAGAAAGACTTTGAATTTCAAAATTTAAGTTTGAAAATTATCCAGCAAGAAAACCAAGGATCTAATGTCGCGCGCAATAATGGTTTTAGAAAATCAAAAGGGGAGTATGTTATTTTTTTAGACGCTGACATTATGATGAAAAATAGTATGCTGGAGAAAATGCTGAAAGTTTTACAAGAAAATAGAGATAGGTCTTATGTTTATTCCTCTTTTAAATTCGGATTTAAAACTTTTAAATTATGGAAATTTGACGCGAAAAAATTAAAGCAGATGCCGTATATTCATACCTCATCTTTAATTAGAAGAGAGTGTTTCACGGGTTTTGACGAGAAAATAAAAAAATTACAGGATTGGGACTTGTGGCTTACTATGTTGAAAAAAGGGTATGAAGGGATATGGATTTCAGAAGTTTTGTTTAAAGTGAGCGTTAATTTTCTTCGCGGCGGGATTTCAGTTTGGCTGCCAAGTTTTTTTTATAAAATTCCATGGCAAAAATTCGGGATTAGAATAAAGGAAGTTGAAAAATATAAAAATGCGGTTGAAATAATAAAGAAAAAATATAATTTCAACTAACAATGATTTATAAGCAGAGTCATATTACGGAAGTTTATGTTTTAAAATACCGCTGGATAATTCCAGCGGTATTTTATTGATTTTTGCCTCTATTTTTTAATTATTTTAAATTACGAAATAGGTTAAAATGACAATATATTTGAGACCCTACACAAAATTGTGTCTGAGTAGTAAAATATTAATAAATTTATTATTAACATAAAAAAATTTATCAAAAAAAGAATGAATTATTACAATAGCAAACGATTACATACAGGTTTAAAGAATCAAACACCAAAAGAATTTACTAAATTATTTATTAAAAAAATTTATTAAATTTAAATTTTATTGGTTCAGTATTTATAGGTATTGACACAATTAAAAAAAAGAGAGAACTGCTTAAAGAGTTTTTTGAATGTTTGTTTGGGCATAGATTTTTTTGTTAAAAATTAATTGGTTTTAATTACAAAAATAATATTTTTCGTTATACAGAAATATTTTTAAGAGACAAATTTAAAAAAATTATCTCTATTCACTATTTCAAATTTGGCGTCCGGATAAGCGCGCTGCCAGTCGCGCGGGACGGAAACTCGTTTTATTGGAGACCATTTGCATTCATAGCCGACAAGCTTTCCTTCGCGCTCTTCTATTAAATCTATCTCTTTTTGATCATAAGTGCGCCAGAAATAAAAGTTCGCTCGTTTTCCTGAATTTTCCGCCTGTTTTATTTTTTCCATAATAAAAAAGTTCTCAAACAAAGAACCCGTGTCCGCGCGCAAATTAAGCCTGTTAAAATTGCGGAGAAGAGCGTTTCTGACGCCTAAATCCATAAAATAATATTTTGATGTTTTGTAAATCTCTTTTCTTAAATTACGGCTAAACCCGCGCAGATTGATAATCACAAACATTTTTTCCAAGATGTCAAGATAGTTCTCAACAGCCTTTTGGCTGAGCGCCAGATTTTTTGAAAGCTCTGCCACGGAAACTTCCGAACCGATTTGAAGCGCCAAAAGGGTCAGAAGATCCACGACCTTTTTCGGTTTTTTTATTCCGGAAAATTCAAGAATATCCTTGTATAGATATTTATTGATATATTCATAAAGATAATCCTCCTTGTCTTTATAATTTTTAATTGTTTGCGCTTTCGGATAAAGCCCGAAACGAAGAATCTCTTCTATCGCCAAATCGTTTGAAACCTTTTTGTATTTTTCTTTAACTTCCTGATACGACAAGGGATAAAGCCAGAATGTTTTTGTTCTTCCGGTGAGCGGTTCGCTTAACTTATCAGCCAAATCAAAGGAAGCTGATCCGGAAGTTATTAAGCGAATATCCAAATTGTCATGGAGTAATTTTAAAGTAAGCCCGATATTTTCAATTTTCTGCGCCTCGTCAATAACAGCGATTTTTTCTTTTGAAAAAATGCGCTTAAGGCTTTCTAATTCATTCCTGCCCAATATCTCTTGAGCGTAAAGATCATCTCCAGTAAAAAATGTCGCGGGCTTTTTTATTTCAGACAGAAGAGATTTGATTAAAGTTGTTTTACCCGCCTGGCGCGGACCATAAATAATGATTATCTGTTTATCTCGTCCTGTAATTGCCTTTTTAACTTTTTTGAATATTTGTCTTTCAATCATCATAATTTAATTATACTATAGTTATGTCTATTTATATGAATATAATAAACTATAATTTGATGCTTGTCAACGGTTTTTTTGTCGCTTATGGATTATTTTCATCATATCAACAATGTCCAACAAAAAATCTTTACGCTATTTTTTAAAATGGTATAATGTGGTTAATGGATAAAGCAATACTTAAAAAAAAACAATTATAGATATTTTTGATAATCAAGCAACGATTAATTTTGATAATATAAAGAATGTCTATCAAATAGCTGTTTCCGCCAATCATGATTTAAATATGTCTCATGGGAAACATACGAAGAAAACATTGTTTTGCCTGACATTGAAATAGTATATTTTAAATTCAGATCACCAACAGGATGAGTAAGCGAGGTTTATGAAATAAATCCAATTTCAAACCCAATCACAAATGAAACCGCAATAGAACAAGCAGAATATAATTATTTCGTTTACAGCCGAGAGCGATTAAAATCTTTATCCGAAGAGCAGAACACAGCAAGAGAATTAAAGCAAGAATTAGAAGAGTATTACGGCGAAAACAGAATACCTGTCCATAAGAAACACTGGCACACAATCGTCAACTCTTATGTCTATGGAAATTATCCAATCAATGCGATAACTCAGGCGATTAAATTTGGAGGCAAAACAGTCCATCCAAGCATTGCTTTCTCCGCGTGGCGAAAAGCAAGTGATTATTTAGAATGGATAGGAAAGTAATTTTAAGTACAGAATTTTTTAAAATTAAAATGTTGATAAAACAATAAAAAGCCGAATGAGCGGCTTTTTTTGTATAAATAATTTTTTTGCTTTATATTTTTAAATATGCTAAATTATATTTATAAACTTTGTTGATTTTAAAAATTAATTTTATAAAATGGCGAAAGTAAAATTACAAAAAAATAGAGTAAAAACCGCGAAAGCAAATATTGTTAAAAAAAAAGTTAAACAAAAAGCTGTTAAAAAAAATTTGATTAAAAAAACGCAAGCGAAAAAACCGATAGTTAAGAAAAAGGTTAAAGTTAAAGGAAAGGTAATAAAGCCTGTAAAAAAAATAGTTAGAAAGAGATTGCCTGCCAAAAAAAAAGTTGTAAAAAAAATAGAGAATAAAATTAAAGATACTAAAAAAATAAAAACTGTTTCAAGAGAAAAACCTTTAACAAAGAAAAAAGATATAATAAAAAAATTTGATATCAAGAAAAAGAAAAGCAAGAAAATAATTGATAAAATTAAAAAGCGAGCAAACTGTAAAAAAAAATTATCTGTTAAAATTGAGAAACAATCAGAGGATAATTCTTTGAATTTAGCGAAAAAAGAGATTTCAGAAATTCAGGAAAAAATTGTAATATTAAAAGAGCAAGATAATAAATATCAAAGAATAAAAAAATATGATTTTTTAGAATTAGCCGCTTTAGTCAATAGAGAGAGCAGCACTAATGAAATTAAGCGGAATATAAAAAGCGCCAAGAGCAAATTTTTTTTTCATAAATTTCAAAAATTTTTTTATAGAAAAAGACAGCATGCAATCGGCGGACAGAAAGAATATTTAGGCGATAATTCAGCCGTTGTTTTGCCGCAAACTTCTAAAAATTTTAGTAAAATTAAATTAAATTTTTTAAATCGCGGAGTTAGCATTGAGTCGAAATTAGGGTTTTGGAGAACTTTAATTTTTCCGCTATATACTTTATGGAAAGGATTAGAAAATTTTTTTATCAGTCTTTCTAATTTAAGCCGCGGACGTTTGCCGAATGTTTTTCGATTTTCTTTGCCAAGTTTTTGGAGTAGATCTTTAATAGCATTCGTGACTATTTGTTTTATTTTAGTATTGCCGTTTGAAGCAGCGTTTGTTTATAAAGCTAATTTATATGAAAAAGGAAAAGTTTTAGGACAAGCAAAATCCGCAATGGGAGAATTGAAAGCGGGAGGAGAATACGCGGTAGAAAATAATTTAATAGAAGCTGGAAAGCATTTTAACAGATCTTTTGAAAATTTTAAATACGCGCAAAAAACTTTAGACAATTCCAATTCTATGCTGGTGAAAGTTTTTAAAAATATTCCAGCAGACGGCGGAATAGTTTTAAGCGGTGATAATTTATTATCTTTCGGCGAAAATATATCCAAAGCAGCTTGCAGATTAAACGGTTCTCTCGGAACAATTTTAGAAAGGGAAGACACTATTTTTAGAAAAGATAATATTTTAATAAACGAAAAAGATACTCCAATTTTTGCTTTTCGCAAAGGATTTTTAACAGAAATTAGCGGTTTATTAGAAAATACTCTTTTGGTTAAGAGAGACTTAGAGGCGGCGCTTGAAAATATTAACAGAGTAAAATTGAACGCGCTAAATAACGAACAAAAGCAAACTTTACTTTTAATAAAAGAAAAATTGCCAAATATAATCAGCATAGTTGGAGATTTTAATGAATTATTAGATGTTGGTATAGAAATTTTAGGCAAGGATAATTTCAAACAGTATCTTATACTTTTTCAGAATAATTATGAATTGCGCGCCACAGGCGGATTTATAGGAAGTTTTGCCGTGATGGATATTGATCAGGGCAGGATTAAGAAAATATATATTCCCGAAGGAGGAAGTTATGATGTTAGAGGAGGGCTTACAAAAAGAATAAGCTCTCCGATTCCGCTTCATTTAGTTTCGCCTTTATGGCAGTTTCATGACGCTAATTGGTGGCCTGATTTCCCGACGTCCGCGCGCAAGTTAATGGAGTTTTATGAGGTTAGCGGCGGATCAACAGTTGACGGAGTAATAGCTATAACGCCTGAGATAATTATTGATTTATTGAAAATTACAGGTCCGATTGATATGGAGGAATATGGAAAAGTAGTTGACGCGGATAATTTTATGTGGACGGCGCAATATTATGTTGAACTTGAATATGATAAAGAGGGAAACAAGCCTAAAAAATTTATTGCCGATTTTACCAGCATACTTATCAGTAAACTAAGCGAAAGTTTTGAAGATGGGAGCATAAATATGATGGATATTTTTGAGATACTTGAAAAGCAGGCGCAAAGCAAGGGGATGCAGTTTTATTTTACTAATCAAGATGCTCAGAAAATAGTTGAAGAAAATTTTTTAGGCGGAGAAATAAAACAATCTTCAGGAGATTATTTAATGGTTGTTAATTCAAATATTGCTGGAGGCAAGACAGACGGCGTGATTTCTCAAAGCATTAAGTTAAACACAACGGTAGAAAATGACGGAACAGCGGTAAACCAATTAACAATAAAACGAGCACATAACGGCGATTATGAGGATTATTTTCAGCGCGATCGTAATGTTAATTGGATTAGAATATATGTTCCAGAGGGTTCAAAATTGGTTTCGGCAGACGGTTTTAAAAATCCAGACAGCAAATTTTTTCAAGAGCCAGAGGCAAAACTTGATATAGATCAAGATTTAGCGGAATTAGACAGCGAGTTTAAAATTGATAAATTGAGCGGGATAAAGATTTACAATCAGTTTGGAAAAACAGTATTCGCGGGCTGGTCAATGGTTGATGTTGGAGAAACAACTGAGATTGAGTTAGAATACGAACTTCCGTTTAAAGTTGAACAAAACGTTAACGGCGGCAATGAAAAACAGTCTGATGGTTTAATATACAGCATTTTTGATAAATTTAGCGGAAGCAGTGATTTAGTAGAAGATGATAATTTTTGCAGTTATTTGTTATTGATGCAAAAACAGGCGGGGATTACATCGCAGTTCAGGCATTTTTTAAACACGCCGCAAAATTGGCAGCCGGTTTGGAAAAATACCGAGCAGTTTTCAGGCGTTTTAGACAAGGATAAAATTTATGGCGAGATATTTAAAATAGAATAATATTTTAAAATTTGATTTTATGCCAACAAAAAACACACCAATTATTTTAAATCAAAAAAAGAATCAATCTAAATAAATCTTTGAGCAAATTATTTCTACTTTCAAATTCACAATTAAATTTAACAGAATTAAATAACCCTACTAAAATCACATTGTGTGAATAAATAACCCTGCTAAAGGAACAGGAAATTTATCCGATTGAAATAAAATATTCCTCCAAGAGAATAGTCGGCAAGAGTTTTTACAGTTTTATTGATAAATTTAGCCCAAAAATCGGAATTATTTTGACTAAGGATTATTTAGGAGAGGAAAAGATAAGAAAGACAAAAGTGAAATTTATTCCATTGAGTTATTTTTAAAATAATTTTTTAACCAAAAATCTATGCCAGCAAAAAAGTTTATTTAGTCGTCGCGATTATTTTTATTATGATAATTTTAGGATTGCTTGTCGGAGTATTCGCGATTGTTAATGAAGTATGATTTAGGAAATAAACCAATAAATGAAAAATGCGCTAAAGCGGGCTATGGATTTTCAAGTCTTTCATAAAGTAAAAAAATTGAATTTGGCAATTCGTAAAAATATAGTTATAATAGAATTATAAATAAATTATAATACAAAAAATAAATTATGTTTAGATTTAGTAAAAATAAGAATGATAATAACGAGGAAGAAGTTGAATTTCAGAGCAAAAAAATAATGGACGATTTGACGGATATTTATCAGAACGGAGATATTGACTATACGGATGATATGGGGAAACTCAATAAATCTTCAAAAAGCGCTATCGCGCGATTTTTTACTATGTTTTTTTCTTGCTCTTTTTTAGCGATTATTATAATTATGATTGGGTGGGTAATTTTTTCCCGCAATCAAGCAGATCCGTCTGGAGTAGGAGAGAAGAACGTCTCTTTAAGTATTGAGTGTAATAATGCGGTTTCTTCAATAGGAGAAGTTATTTGTAAAATAGAGTGTAAAAATCAAGATAAAGCAACTTTAACAGATTTAGAATTAATAGTTGATTATCCTATAGGATTTGATTTTAAATCATCATCTATTGAACCTGCGGATGAAAAGAATGATAAAATTTTTAATTTGTCAGACATAAGCCCATTGGGAAAAAGGGAAATTGAAATTAAAGGGATGCTTTTTGGAGAAAAAAATTCTGTTAAAAAATTATATGCTTCTCTTTTTTATAAACAAGATAATTCTTCTCTTAATTTTAAAATTGATGATATTGAGACTTCTATTGAGGTATCAGCTGAAGTTGCTACTGTTGATATAATTGGACCAAAACAGATTTTACCTAATAGAGATTCAGAGTATATTATAAAAGTTAAAAATAATTCCAAAGAAGGCATTGAAAATTTACGGCTTACAATTTTATATCCTAATAGTTTTTCACCAAAAGAATTTAGCGCTGATCCTGAGGGGAATGATAAGAATAGATATTGGTGGAATATTGCTAATTTAACGGCAACTGGCGAAATTGAGATGAAAATTATAGGCGTATTTTCTAAAGATACAAGGGATGATCAGGAATTTAATGCTACGCTTGATGTTTCCAATAAACAGATTTATAATTTAATAGCTGAGGATAGTTTTGTTTCAAATGCCGTGGAGGAGAATGTGAAACTTGATTTGATTTTAAATGGCTCAACCAACGGCAAAGCCGTGAGTTTTGGAGACAATTTAGGCTATTCGTTAGTTTATGAAAATTACGGAGAGCAGGACTTAAAAGATGTTTATATAAAAATGAGAATAAAAGGATATCAGGGAGACAAGGAGATAGGTTTAATAAATTGGGAAAGTTTGAAAGATGAAAATAACGGATATATTAAAGATGGGGAAATTTTATGGACAAATGAAGAGATATTGAAATTAAGCTCTTTCTCAGCGGGAGAAGAGGGAGAGATTGATTTTTGGCTGCGATTAAATGACGTAAGCGATGTTGTTTCGGAAATAGATTCTAACGGAGGCGATTTAATTATAAAAAGCGTTGCTGAAATTGTTGTGGGAAAAGTTGAAGATGTTGATGTTGAAATGATTATTGAAAGCAATAAGATAGTTTGCGATTTAAATACCAGTTTGATTTTTAACTCGCAGGCGCGATATTTTAATGATGATAATATCGCGGTAGGATCAGGGCCAGTGCCGCCGAAAATAGGAGAGGAGACAAAATATAGGATTTTTTGGAGCATTGCCAATAGTCTGCATAATACAAAGGAAGTGAGCGTGAAAACTGTTTTGCCGCATAATGTTGAATGGACAGACAGGATAAATGCAGATATGGGAGATTTAAAATACAATGAAAATAGCAGGGAGATTATATGGACTATCAGCGAATTGCCGATTAAAATAAAAGAGGCAAGCGCTGATTTTGAAATAAGCATAACGCCGACAGAAGATGATTTTAACAAAATTTTAATTTTAACGAACGAAACTTTTTTAACAGCTATTGACGCTAAAACCGATTCGCAGATTTCAGCTAAGAGCAAGTCTTTAACTTCAGATTTAGAATTTGATCCAATTATAGGAGGGAAAGGGGTTGTAGAATAAAATGTTTAAAATATTAAAAAAATCTAGAATATCACAGGCGAGAATTGGCAAATTGAAAACGCCAAACGGAGTTATAAATACTCCGTTTTTTATGCCGATTGCCACGCGCGGAACAGTAAAAGGGCTTTCAACTGTTGATATGAAAAATTCAAGCGCGCAAATTTTATTGTCAAACACTTATCATTTGATGTTGCGTCCTGGCGAAAAGTTGATGAAAAAATACAGAGGACTTCATAATTTTATGAATTGGCAGAAGCCGATTTTAACAGATAGCGGAGGTTATCAGGTTTTTTCTTTAGCAAAACATAGAAAAATTACTAATCAAGGCGCGCGTTTTCAAGATCCGCAAAATGGAAACAGTTATTTTTTGTCGCCTGAAAAAGCCATTGATCTGCAATTAATAATCGGCTCTGATATTATAATGGTTCTTGACGAATGCCCGCCGTATCCATGCGGCGAAAAATACGCGAAGAAATCATTAGAACTCACAACGGACTGGGCTTTGAGAAGCAAGCTATATTTTCAAAAAAAAATTAAAAATAGAAAAAATCCGCCTTTGCTGTTCGCGATTACGCAAGGGTCGGTTTATAAAAAATTGCGGCAGGAGAGCGCGCGGCAATTAGTGAAACTTGATTTTGACGGATACGCGATCGGAGGCGTTGCTGTAGGCGAACCAAGAGAAAAAATGAAAAAAGTTTTAGAATGGGTTTTGCCTGAGTTGCCTAAAAACAAGCCACGTTATTTAATGGGGCTTGGGCG
>JAYEJQ010000034.1:0-2862 GCA_034660735.1 Patescibacteria group bacterium
AATCCGTAATTATATAATCTTGCAAAACCTTTGCAATGCTTATATTGAAATCCTATCTGCATACATTTTGGTTATTTGGATTCCAATATGTGAGTGAACTTATACAATAAAAAATTTATGAGATTTAATATTATGTATATTACCATAATATACATAATAATTCTATGCTGATCTATGATAAAGTTTTCAAAAATAATCGGTTTTGATTGGGATAATGGCAATATTTTAAAAAATTGGGACAAGCATAAAGTTAAATATAAAGAATGCGAAGAAATATTTTTCAACAAACCATTGATTATTGCAAACGACAAATCGCATTCAAATATAGAAAATCGTTATCATGTATTAGGAAAAACCAGCCAAAATCGCTTCTTGTTCTTGTCCTTTACCGTTAGAAAAAATAAAATCAGGGTCATTTCGGCTCGCAATATGAATAAAAAAGAAAGCAAAATATATGTTAAATAATACCAAGAAAACAAAATTTAAAAAATTGCCTAAATTTAAAAATGAGGACGAGGAAAGGATTTTTTGGGCAAAGCATGATTCCTGCGATTATATAGACTGGTCAAAAGGAATGGCAAATTCGGATTTTCCAAACTTAAAACCATCCACAAAAACCATCTCTCTTCGTCTGCCTTTAAGTATGCTTGATCAGCTTAAAGCCGCGGCTAACAAAAAAGACATTCCTTATCAATCTTTTATCAAGGTAATTTTAGATGAAAGATTAAAATTAGAAAAATATTAAAATCTGAAATAAAAATAAAAAACGAACAGGCATCGCTCGTTTTTTTTGTTTGATAAAAAAATTTATTATTGAGTATAACTTATTTTAAAAATTAAATATCTCTTTACAAAAAATATAATTGTGTTTAAATTATAACAGTTAATTTTAAAAATGCAAATATATGAAAAAAGGAATACATCCAACTTATTATGAAAATGCGAAAATAATCTGCGCTTGTGGGGCTGTCTTTCATACTGGCTCAACGCAGAAAGAGATAAAAATTGAAATTTGCTCCCAGTGCCATCCATTTTATACTGGCAAGCAAAAATTAATAGACTCTGCGGGGCAGGTTGATAAATTCAAAAAGAGAATGGCGGTAAAAGACGAAATTTCCAAAACAAGAAAAGGCAAAAAAATGAAAAAAATCGCGCGCGCTAAAAACAAAACCGCAGAAGACAATCAAAAAACCGTAAAAAAAGACGTGAAAAAAAAGGTTGAGAAAAAATAGAGTAAAAAAATAAAATTTAATTAAAACTAATTTAAAAGGCAGGTTTTTCCTGCCTTTTAAAATCTATGGACGATAAATTATTAAAAATTAAACAACAATATCAGGAATTAGAGAAAAAGCTACAAGACCCAGCGATAATCAATAATCACGAAGAATACAAAAAAGTCTCTATGGATTTCAATGAACTTAAAGAAAACTTTATAAAAATTGAACAATTAGAAAAAATCATAATTGAAATAAAAGATGTTGAAAAATCTTTAGAAAGTCCTGATGTTGAATTAGTTGAAATGGTAAAAGAAGAAATTGAACAACTTAACAAAGCGAAACAAAAAATAGAAACTGAATTATCACTACTGCTAAGACCGAAAAATCCTTTGGATAAAAAAAATATTATTATGGAAATTAGGACTGGAACTGGTGGCGATGAATCAGCGCTCTTTTCCGCTGATCTTTTTAGAATGTATAGTAAATATTGTGAAAATAAAAATTGGAAAGTTGAAATTTTAAGTTCATCTCCAATCGGCATAGGCGGATTTAAAGAGATAATCTTTAAAGTAAAAGGTAAAAATGTTTATAGCAATCTTAAATTTGAAAGCGGAACTCACCGCGTACAAAGGGTTCCAGAAACAGAAAAAAGCGGGCGCATCCACACTTCTGCCGCTACCGTCGCGGTTCTGCCAGAAGCGGAAGATGTTGATTTTAAAATAGAGCAAAAAGATTTAAAAATAGACACCTTTTGTTCTAGTGGCGCTGGAGGACAGAGCGTTAACACGGCTTACTCGGCAGTCCGCGTCACTCATCTGCCGACAAATTTGGTTGTTAGCTGCCAAGATGAAAGATCACAGTTGCAAAACAGAGAAAAAGCGATGCAAATTTTGCGTTCACGACTTTTGGATTTGGAAGAAAAAAAACGCCAACAAGAGTTGAGCGCGGAAAGAAAGACACAAGTTGGGAGCGGTGATCGCAGCGAAAAAATTCGCACATATAATTTTCCGCAAGATCGCGTCACCGACCATCGCGTAAAAAAAACTTGGCATAATTTGCCAAAAATTATGAATGGAGAGATAGAAGAAATAATTCAGGAATTAAAAAAAATTGAATAATTGTTCTGTTTTCAAATTTTGCCATATACACTCCTTTGCTAAAATAATTTCGTATAATACTCCGTAGTTTTGTGTGAAATTTTATTTGATTCTAAATGAAAAAGTAATCTTTTTAAAATCTACAAAATCGGAATTCAAAAAGCGAAGGAGTATATTTAAAATTTACGACAGACTAAATTTTATCAACTCTTTTTTTATTTTTTGATCATCAACTTCAAATCCTGGCTTATAGAAAATTTTTTCAGCATAGTTAATATCATCAAAATAAGACAGCTGCTCCCTGAAAATTCTCGGATTAAATTCTCCCTTAAAAATACTGTTCGCTCTTGTAATTATTTTATCTATTGAATGATATTTATTTATTATGAAATAAAGATCAATATAATCTTTCCATTTCGCTCTTCTGCCTAAAGCATACGCTTTCATAGCCGCCAAACTTAATAAATCAGGCATTTTTAATGTATTTTCAAAATTTTTGGAAAAATTAATTTTAAAAGGGTAATAAAAAAAGTGAAATGCACATTATT
>JAYEJQ010000035.1:0-14519 GCA_034660735.1 Patescibacteria group bacterium
GTTATATAAAATTAGTTGCCTTAGTTTAATCTAAAAAATCATGTCAAAAATTTTACTTATAATAATTACAGGACTTCCTGGAACAGGCAAAACAACATTGGGCAAAAAATTGGCTGAAGAATTTCGCCTCCCTTTTATCTGTAAAGATGACATCAAGGAACTTCTTTTTGATGGCTTGGGATGGCAAAATCGTGAATGGTCTAAAAAAATTGGCGGGTCGAGCTATGATTTACTGTATTTTATCACTGAGTCGCTTTTGAAGGCTGAGAAATCTTTAATTGTTGAAACAAACTTTAATCCGAAATTTGCAGACAAGAAATTTCTTGATTTGAAGGAAAAATATAATTTTGTGCCATTTCAAGTTAGGTGCATTACGGACGGCGAAATTCTTCTCAATAGATTTACAAAACGTGCCAATTCAGATGACCGTCATCCAGGGCATATCGACGCTGGAAGTTTAGATGAATGGCGACCAATTTTATTACAAGGGAAAATAGAAGCCCTGAATATTGGAGGTGAAATTTTTGACATTGACACTAGTGATTTTAATAAAGTTAATTTCAATGATTTGATTAGTGCTATTAAATCAGCAACTAACATCATATAACAAAGAGTATGCGGTTCAGGAATTTTTCGTTATTATATTTATAAGGAATAAAAAAATTCTTTACCCAAATTTTTGTTTCATTTCATTACGCAAAAACATCGTATACTCTTAAAACGTTATGTGAAATAACAATAGGGTCTTGCTAAAATACAACTATGATCTATTTAATCGGGGGTCCGCCAAAATGCGGCAAAACAACATTAGCCAAAAAATTGTCCAAGGAACTCGGTATCCAGTGGGTTGTTTCTGATACGCTGCAAGTTGTGGTGCGTGAATATGTTTCAAAATATGTTTCTAAGGAAGAAATCGACAAACTCTATCCGCATAATGCTCAAAAAGGTAAAATTAATGATGAAACATATTCACTCAATACTCCAAAACAGATCGCCAATAATTACATAAAGCAAGCCAAGTCCAGTTATGATGCGGTAGATATGTTTTCTATCTGCGAAATTACTGATGGCAACGATTATATTGTCGAGGGCTATCATGTAACGCCATAACTTGCAGCTCGGCTTATTAAAAAATACGGTCGTAAACATTTCCGCGTTCTTTTTCTTGTAAAATCTGATATTGAAAAGTTTGTCCGTGACGTAAAGAAAAGCTCTACACCAAACGATTGGATTCTCCGTAAAATACAAGAAAAAGAAATTCTCTACAAGATCGCAGAAATGATCAGATACTATGGACAATTTTTTGACAAAGAAACAAAGAAGCACAAAGTCAGAGTTCTCAACATGGACAACGATTTTGGCGGACAGCTAAAAAAAGCGATTGAGCATTTAACAAAGTGACCCTATTATTACATCACATAACACGGCATATACGGCTACGGTTTGCTGCGTGCCTCCGCAAACCTCCACCCATATTGCACGGGTGTAGCCTATCGGCTATTATACACCCGCGCAACATTGTATATGCCGAAACGTTAGGTAAAATAATTTTAAAATCTTTCTAAGTTTATGAAAAAATTACATCCCGCCGTTAAAGCAATAATTCAATAGGGCGAAAAGTTTCTAGTAATCAAGCAAGAATTTTCTGATAATGTTGTGTGGGATTTTCCGTGTGATAAAGTAGATTTTAGTGAAAATCCTTATGAAACATTAAAGCGTGAAGTCATAGAAGAAATACAACGTTGGGCGCGAAAACATGAAGTAACTTTTCGCTTCGCTATGAACACGAGATTTTAAAATTACATTACTTAACACCGCGATAAGCGGCTACAGAAATTTTTATTAATTTAAACTTTCTCTTATACTAACGTTCTAAGAAAAATAATAATAAGGAGATTTCTTTCGACCAAAATTTTTACTTCTCTTTTATTTATAATTGCGCATGAAAATAAATTTTAATTCATCGTAATTTTACAAGTTTTTATCTATAAATTTTTTTAATGAGGTTAGATTTTTTTCATCTTTATTATAATGAAATGTTGTAATGCCGATAGATTCAGCGCTTTTTACCGCGTCTTCGTTGTGCTCAAAATAGATTGCGTTTTTAGCGTCAAGATTAAAATGTTTAAGCAATATTTCGTAATATTTCGGATCAATTTTTTCAGGATTATGTTTTAATGTAAATACTTCATAAGGCATATTATTCAACCCGAATTTTTTTATTTCTTCATCGGTCGCGTTAGTCAAAACAATTTTTTTGTTAGGATATTTTTCAAGCATTCTATACATTGCCTCAAAAATTCCCTCGCCTTTTATTACAAAAACGTTGATTGCGTCTACTAAAATTGTTTTCATATTATTTGGTTTATAGAATTTAAATGTGTATTTTTGTTTGTTTTACTGCCACATCCATTATTACTATTCCTTTTCCAAAACAGCCTCAATTTCAACCTGTTTTTTTGCGAATTTTAAAAGTATTTTATGTTTTCCTGTTGTTTTAACCGGTTTTTTTAATAATATTTGCTTTTCTTTTACTGAAAAATTTTGTTTCCGCAGTTCTTTGGCGATCGCTTTTGAATCAATCGCCGCGTAAAGTTTTCCTTGCTCATTTGTTTTGACTTTTATTTTTAATTTCAACCCTTTGATTTTTTCAGCGATTTTTTTATCGCTGTTTAATGCTTTTTTAACAATATTGGATTTTTTAATTATCTGTTTTTTTGCTTTCGCTATTGTTTGCGCGTTCGCGATTTCAGCCAAATTGTTCGGCAGCAAAAAATTGCCAGCATAGCCATTTTTTACCTCTTTAATATCGCCAACATCGCCTAATCCTTTGACTTGTTTTAATAAAATTACTTTCATAAATTTTTGTTTATTAAATTTAACGGGATAAACTTAAAAATTTGTCACCCCGCTGCTCGCGAGCGGCGGGGTCTGTGTTTGCTGTCAACTAAATATTACTCAGCAAGATAAATTATAATGCTTAAAGTTTTATCGATCTTAATCACAATATAGTGAATAGTAGCGACAGACCCTGAAATAAATTCATGGCGACATTATGTAAGCTTTAAGGGTAATAGACAAAATTTATTATCTATTCAACATCTCTAAAGCTTCATCTAATTGCGGGTCGCGATCAGCGCTATAGTCTTCTTCCGTGAGATCCATCTCAATATCAGGCGCAATACCCTCGCCGTCAATCATTCTTTCGTTTGGCGTGAGCCATTTGGCGACTGTCAATTTAATGTTAGATCCATCGCTTAAATGACGCACATCCTGCACAGACCCTTTTCCAAAAGACTGTTTGCCGATTATTGTTGCTAATCCGTAATCTTGCAAAGCGCCAGCTAAAATTTCCGATGCCGAAGCACTGCCTTCATTAATCAAAACTGCTGTTGGAAACGCGGCAAGTTCAGCGCGTCCACGCGATTTATAATAATTTTTATTATTATGGCTGAATTGCTCCACAACAATTACTTCGCCTTTTTTAATCCAACTTTCGGCAATATTTGTGGCAACTCCTAAAAAACCGCCAGGATTATTTCTTAAATCTAAAATAATCGCTCGCAAATTTTTTCCTAAATTTTCTTGTATCGTTTGTTTGAATAGATCCGCGGTATCCTGATTAAAATGCGAAATTTTAATGTATAAAATACCGTTTTCTTTTAATTCCCACTTAACTGTTTCGTAATGGATCCGTCCGCGGATAATCTCTATTTTTTGCGTTTCGTCCTGTCCTTCTCGGAAAATTGTTAAAATAACTTTGGTTCCAGCTTCGCCTCTAATCAGCCGAACAGCTCCATCAAGAGAAAGATAGGTTGTATCAATATCGTCAATTTTATAAACTTTGTCGCCAGCTTTCAGCCCTGATTTTTCCGCGGGGCTGTTCGGAAGCGGAGAGACAATAGTTAAAATTTTATTCTTTATTCCTATTTCAGCTCCGATACCTTCAAATTCTGATGTGAGTTCTTGAGCGAATTCTTCGGCGATTTTCGGTTCCATAAACACAGAATAAGGATCGCCGAGAGAAGCGACTTGCCCTGCTATCGCTCCGTAGAGCAGTTTTGATTCTGGTACTGGGCGATCAATATAGGCATCTTGGATAATATCCCACGCTTCCCAAAAAAGATTAAAGTCTGCGTCTTTTAATAAATAGTCAGGCAGTTTGTCTTTGTTTAAAACAAGCCCGCCTGCGTTAGATATTCCTCTTGTTTTTTCTGTTTCCTCGCCGACAACTACTCCAAAAGAAAAACTTGTGATAATTATCAGAATTGTTAGATTAAAAACAAAAAAAATTTTCCAAAATCTATTTTTTTTAATTTGTCGCATATTTATATTTTTTTAAATTGATTCAGCGATAATATTTTTTATATTCTCGTCAGATATTTTTTGAATTTTTTTAATTTCAAATTGCTCGTCTTCACTTTTAAAAAGATGTTTGAATCTCTTTTGTGGCTTAAGATATTCTTCAACAGCAGGCCGTTTTTGCGGATAAGGCATAACTTTTGTAATTTTTCCATATTCGGCTTCAAATACAGGCCAAAGCCCTGTTTGGTGAGCGAGTTTTCCAATTTTAATCGTGTCTTTCGGATCAATCCCCCATCCAGGAATACAAGGAACTAAAATTTGCACATATTTCGGACCGTTAAACGATAAAGCTTTTTTAATCTTATTTTTTATATCCATTGGATAACCGACCGTTGCCGTGGCAACATAAGCGACGCGATGCGCTATAGCAATCGCTGGCATATTTTTTTTGCGGAAAGTTGATCCGAAAGATTGCTTGCCTGCTGGGCTGGTTGTTGTATGCGCTCCGTAAGGAGTAGCGCCAGACGCTTGAACACCTGTGTTCATATATGCTTCATTGTCGTAACAGATATAAAGAATATCTTCGCCTCTTTCCCACATTCCAGAAATCAATCCGAACCCAATGTCATAACTTGCGCCATCTCCTCCTTGAGCGATGACTGTCGGAGGTCGGATTTCGGAGGTCGGATTTCGGAGGTCGGATTTTTTTTTATAATTTAATCCTGCTCTGATTCCAGAGGCGACGGCTGCCGCATTTTCAAAAAGCGAATGTATCCAAGGCATTCCCCACGCGGTTTCAGGGTAAGGCGTCGTAGTCACTTCCAAACAGCCTGTAGCGTTGGAAATTATTGTATTATGCCCAGCCGCCTCAGCAGCCAAGCGCGCGGCGATTATTTGCCCGCACCCAGCGCAAGCGCGATGCCCAGAAGACAGCGCTTGATTGATTTTTGGTTTGGCTTTATTCATAGTTTAATAAATTTATTTTACACGAAATATTTTTTACGATCTAATTTTATTTTACTTCATAATACAAAATTACGCAACCGCTTGAAAATATTATTAATATAATCTATGCTTAGATTATATTTATATACTTAAATTATTATATCTATGCTTTCAATCAATGAGATAAAATTAAACAAGACGATTAAAATTAACAACGATCCGTATTCAGTCATTTCTGTCCAGCACCTTAAAATGGGGCGCGGCGGAGCGATTTTAAAGACAAAATTGAAAAATTTAATCAACGGAAGTGTTTTGGATTACACTTTTAAAGGCGCTGACAAAGCTGAAGAAGCAGATTTAACGCGTACAAAAGCGGATTTTTTGTATAGAGAAGGCGACGACTATTTTTTTATAGATCAAGTATCTTTTGAGCAATTTTCCTTTAATAAAAATTTGCTCGGCAATAAAACCGACTTCTTGAAAGACGGGCTTGAAGTTGATATTTTAAATTTTGAAGACAATCCTGTGGCAATAGATCTGCCGAAAAAAGTTGAATTGAAAGTCGTTGAAGCGCCGCCTGGAATTAAAGGTGACACAGCGCAAGGCGGAACAAAACAGGTTGTTTTAGAAACAGGCGCCGCGATAAATGTTCCGCTGTTTATAAATACCGATGATATTGTCCGGGTTAATACGGAAACAGGGAAATATGTTGAGAGAGTTTAGACAAATTTGCAATTACCAACTTCAATTAACCAATAGGCAAAATCTGTCATCCCGAGCGGAGCGATAGCGTAACCGAGGGATCTGGTTTGATTGTTGCTGAATTATTTTAAAATCGTTTCAGTTTGATGTTTAATTATTCAAAAAATATTAAAATAATTTTATATTTTTTAAATATAACACAATGGACATAAAAATTAAGTCCTTAAACCAAAAAATTGCGCATAATTCTATAATCCAGACGGTTGGAAAGTTTATTTCCGTGTTTTTGGGAATTATCGCTTTAGGCATAATGACGCGGTATTTAGGACCTGAGAAATTCGGGCAGTATACGATCGTGATCGCGTTTTTGCAATTTTTTGCTATTTTGGCGGATATGGGGCTGATGCTGGTGACGACGCAGATGATTTCCCGCCCGAATGCTGATATTCAAAAGACTTTAAACAACCTTTTTACTTTTAGGTTTTGCGCGAGTCTGATATTTTTTTCAATCGCGCCGATTGCTGTTCTGTTTTTTCCATATCCGCCGATCGTAAAAACCGCAATTTTTATTTTTACGCTTTCATTTTTTTTATTAAGTTTAATTCAGGTTTTAACAGGGCTTTTTCAAAAAGAGTTGAAAATGGCAAAGGTTGCTGTTGCGGATATTATCGGAAAAGGGACAATGACCGCGCTTGTCGCGCTCGCGGCTTATTTTAATTTAGGGCTGATCGGGATTTTAGTCGCGGCAATTATTGGAAATATTTTTAATTTCAGTTATCTGCTTTTTTCCGCAAGCAGAATAATAAAAATCCGCTTTGCTTTTGATTTTGATATTTGGAAACAAATATTTAAAAGATCGTGGCCAATCGCGATTTCAATAGCTTTTAATTTAGTCTATTTAAAAGCAGATACGATTATTCTTTCACTCACGCATTCCAGCGCCGATGTCGGGATTTACGGCTTCAGTTTTCGTTTTTTAGAAATTCTGATTATGCTGCCGACAATGTTTATGGGGTTGATTTTGCCGCTTCTTTCAAATTATTGGGCAACGAAAAATTTTGACAAATTTAAAAAGATTTTGCAGATGGCGTTTAATGTAATTATTATTATGGCTGTCCCGATGGTTGTTGGAACATTTTTTTTAGCCGACAAAATCGTTGTTTTAATCGCAAGGGAGGATTTTATTTCTTCCGCGCCTGTCTTAAAAATTATTATTTTAGCGTCGGCTATGGTTTTTATGGGAACGCTTTATGGGCATACGGTCGTTGCTTTGGAAAAACAGAGGCAGATGATTTGGGCTTATGCGGCGACTGCGGTATTAAGCATGGCTGCTTACCTAATTTTTATTCCAAAATATTCTTATTTTGGCGCGGCATGGGCGACGGTTTTCGCTGAAACTTTAATCGCGACAATCTGTTTTGTAATGGTCGCGAAAACAACAAAAATGTTACCAGACATAGCGATATTATTTAAAACCATTTTGTCAAGCGGAGTTATGGCAGCCGCTCTGTATTATTTTCAAAGCCAGCATATAATTTTGCTGCTTCCGATGTCAATTATTGTCTATTTTGTCTCGCTATACCTGCTAAAAGGATTTTCTAAAGAATTAGTGAGTGATCTTATAAAAATAAAATAATGTTTACAAAAATAAAATAAAAATTGACTTTTTAATAAAAACGGCTAAAATATTAGTATATTTTAGATTTATTTATGATTTGTAATTTTGAATTTGTGATTTATTATTGTTGACTTTATTAGTATTTTTAAAATATTAAAGCCAAAAAATTAACATTAAGTTTATAAGTATTATAAGCAGGTGTCGTATAATGGTTATTATGCCAGCCTTCCAAGCTGAGGATGGCGGTTCGATTCCGCTCACCTGCTCATTTTTACCAACTTGCTTATGGCGAGCATTTCAACTCTTTTAGAAACAATCAAAAAGAACAATTTTAAAAACGCGCTAAAAATCAATTTAGATATGATCGTGCTGGCTTATGAATACGCAGAAGAGGCGCATAAGGGGCAAAAAAGGATGTCTGGCGATCCGTATATAAATCACCCTCTGAATACGGCAATAACTTTAGCGAAAATTAAGGCAGATATGCCGACTATTCTCGCAGGGCTTTTGCATGATGTGCCCGAAGACACAGAAAAAACTTTAAGCGACATAAAAAAAAATTTTGGTTCAGAAGTTGCTTTTTTAGTTAAAGGCATAACTAAATTAAGCAAAGTAAAATACAGAGGGATGGACAGATATATTGAAAATTTAAAAAAAATGTTTATTGCCGCTGCGCAGGATTCGCGTGTGATGATTATCAAATTCGCAGATCGCCTTCATAATTTAAAAACTATTAAATATTTACCAAAGCATAAACAGAAAAGAATTATTGAAGAAACTTTTAAAATTTATGCTCCGATAGCAGGGGTGCTTGGCGTATGGCATTTGCGGTGGCAATTGGAGGATTTGTGTTTTGAATTTTTGGATCCTAAAAATTTTAATAAAATAAAAGAGAAATACGAAAGCGGGCAACAGGGAGAGAGGGATGCGTTAATAAAAAAAATCAATAAAAATGTTGCTGAAGAAGCTAAAAAAAACGGCATAAAATTTTATATAGAAGGGAGATTCAAGCATATTTACAGCGTTTGGCTTAAAATGCAGAATAAGAATAAAAAATTTAATGAAATTTACGATGTTTTCGCTATGAGGATTATAGTTAACTCTATACCTGATTGCTATAAAATGCTCGGCATTATTCATACGTTGTATTACCCAAAGAAATATAGATTTAAAGATTTCGTCTCTATGCCTAAGCCGAACGGTTATCGCAGTCTGCACACCACTGTTTTTGGTCCTGAGGGCAAATTGATAGAATTTCAGATTAGGACGCAGCAGATGCACGAAGAGGCGCTGTACGGAGTTGCCGCGCATTGGCGCTATAAAGATACGATTAGCGCAAAATCATCATGGATTGACGATATCCTTAAAATACAAAAAGATAGTTCGGACAACAAAGATTTTATGAAAAAATTGGAATTCAATATTTTCAGCGATCGCATTTTTGTTTTTACGCCAAGAGGCGATGTGATAGATCTTCCAAAAAGGGCGAGTGCTGTTGATTTTGCCTACCATGTTCATTCAGAAATAGGAAATAGGTGCGTAGGCGTGATAATAAATGAAAAGATAGAGCCTGTAAGCACAATCTTGAAAAGCGGCGATTTGGTGGAGATTATTATTGACAAAAACCGCAAAGGTCCGAGCATTGACTGGTTAAAATTTGTTAAAACTCAATCTGCTAAAGAACATATCAAGCGGCACGCGAAAAGACAAGGGATTTTATCAAGCATTATGAGCAGAATAAAGCAGTAAAATTGTTTTTATGATTGCAAGTTTAGAATAAACAATCGTTGGTTTTAAGTCAAATATTGACCAAGTTCGCATATAACTTGTTATGTAAAATATTAAAAAGCAAAAATTTTTACAAAAATTTTAAATTCGTCATTTTATTTTTTAAATTTAACTACTATGAAAAAAACATTTTTATTTACATCTATTATTCTGTCAATAGGTCTTTTAATAACTGGCTGTACCCAAAACATTTCAACAATAAGTAAACAAAAAAATGAGACAATAAAAACGGAAAAGGAATTAAAACCAATAGAGAACGAAGTTGAAAAACAAACAGAGTCTATTCAAGGTCATAATGTAGAGAAAAATATTGTGGATGAAAATTTTATTCCAGACTGGTTTAGTGATTCACAAAATGAATTCAGAGGAAAAAGCGAAGGACAAGGATTTCCTGTTTATACAAATAACAGACTTTGTTTTCAGATAACTCTACCCGATTATGCAAAAAATTATGAAGCTATAGTTAATAAAAGAGCAACAAATTTAATTGATTTTAGGGAAAAGGACACTAAACCCAATCAATATGATTATTATGGTAGATGGTTTTCTATTGGAAGAATGTCAGAAAAAGAGTATGAATATTTTTTTAAAATAGAAAGTCGCGGTCCCTTTAGTGATTCAAAAGTTATTGGAAAAACAGATGAATATGTATATTTATTACAAGATGTATTTGTGTCACAACTACCTAAAACAGAAAAAATAACAGCAGAAGAATTAAAATTTAAAATTATTGATTGTAAATAAAATGGCGAATTATTTTGTTCCGTATCTTCCAAAATGCTTTTCAATATATCACATAACACGGTATATCTGGTTCGCGCTTTTCTACAAAAAGTGTTTTCCTAAATTACTATCGCAACTTCAGATATGCCGAAACGTTATATAAAATACACGTTTTCCTTTAATTCCGACTGTGGTCGAAATTGCCCTAAAAAAATAATCGGATTTTGTTTTTTTAATAAGCAGAATAAAGCAGTAAAAGTTGTTTTATGATTGCAAATTTAACTCAAATAATCATCTATTTTAAGCCAAATATTAACCAAGTTCGCATATAACTTGTTATTTGAAATCATTTTTAACTTTTAACCAAAAAATTTATGAAAAAAATAAAAAGTTGGCTATTCCCCCAATAAGGGAAAGAAAAGCCCGCAGTGAGACTTTATATCGTAATAATATATACTGCTCTTGTTTTGGGTATAATCTTTACTTTTACCCAAACTTTTATTGATACTGCTAGACAAAATAATCTATATTCAAATACCGTGCAAGAGCAGTTGGGGCGGGCGTTGTTAGATTCATCAATAACATCTGATACTGTGCGGGCTTTTCAGGACTCAAAAATTTCTGGATCAAAAAGAGACCTTAGTAAATTTAGCGACGGCTATGATTACAAATATCATCTCTTGTTTACAGACATCCCAAATCTGGTCTCGCAAGCAGAAAATCAAGTACAAGCAAATAATATTAGAAAAGTGGGTGATATTCTTGACCAAAATATAGAAAATTATCACTCAGCCAGATTAGAAATTTTTAGTCCTTCTTCCGCAATAATTGACGGTCTATTATATGTGGTGGCGTTAATCATTCCGCTTTTTATTTTTTTTCGAGCAGTAGTTTACAGAATTGTGCTATACATTGTTTTTGGTAAAGCAAAAAGTTAAAAATAACATTATATAACAAAACATATGCGGTTCAGAAATTTTTATTAAAAAATTACAAGATCAGTTTAAATTTTAACTGTTTTTCAAATTATATCTAAATTAAAGCAAATAAATAACTTTTAAATTAAAAAACAAGATGTTCCGCGCGGAACATCTTGTTTTTTGGTTTCCCAATGTTCCGCGCGGAACATTTGGGTTAAAAAGCTATTTTATCCAGTGTTTTTGCTTTATTTCTTTGTCATCCTCCTCTTTTTTTTCTTCAATTTTTGTTTTTGCTTTAATTCTTAATTCATTTAAATCCATTTTATTTAAATCTTTCGCCCGTTTTTTAAGCTCAACCTTAGTGTTTTTTTGCGGATTTTCAATAGTTTCTGAAAGCAGGCAGTCTAAAATAGCGCCTATTTTCGGTCCAGGAGCCATTTTTAAAGATTTAATCAGGTCATCACCGTTTATTTTGAGCATTTTTACTGAAATCGGGTCTTTTCCCACTTTATCAATTAAATATTCTAAATGTCGCAACTTATACGGCTTTGCTTTCGGGCAGCCAGACCCTAATCGGTCAGCGATACGCAAATCCATTAAATCTTTAATATTTTCAATCCCGACCTTTTTAATCAATCTTCTTACCCCGGCTTCTGAAACTTCGTCAACATTGTAATAAAACATATGGTTTTTGATCAAATGAGCCACATTTTCTATATCTTCCTTAGAAAAAGCCAGTCTTTTCATTATTTTAGCGCTGATTTTTGCTCCAATTACATCATGATTATAAAAAGTCGCGTTAATTCCGCCGCCTCTTTTTGTTTGCGGTTTAGCAATATCGTGAAAAAGAGCGGCTAATCGCACTCTGTAATCAGCGCTTGGACAATATTTTAGCGCTTTTATTAAATGTTGAAAAACTGTATAAATATGGTGCTTATTTTGGCTTATGCCTACGCCAGACTCTAATTCTGGCAAAATATATCGCAAAATTCCAACTCTTCTTAGTAAAATCACGCCAAAATCCGGCTGATCTGACTGTAAAATTTTAATAAATTCGTCTTTTATTCGTTCGTTAGCTATTTTTTTAATTAGTTTAGAGTTTTTTTGAATAGCTTGAAATGTCTTTTTTTCTATTTTAAATCCTAAAACAACAGTAAATCTGATAGCCCGCATCATTCTTAAAGCATCCTCATTAAATCTTTTGTCCGCATTGCCAACAGCCTTAATAATTCCATTTTTTAAGTCTTTTTGTCCGTTAAAATAATCTATAATAGGGTTTATCCCTTGTTTTTTAAGGCTTACCAGCGAATGTTCCGCGCGGAACATTTCGCTCGGCAAGTTTTTTAATGTTCCGCGCGGAACATTGTTTAGCGGATTTTCCAATGTTCCGCGCGGAACATCCTGTTTTGTCTGTTTTCCAATGTTCCGCGCGGAACATCCTGTTTTGTCTGTTTTCCAATGTTCCGCGCGGAACATATCAATAATATCTTTATTTAGCTTAATCGCCATAGCATTAACAGTAAAATCGCGGCGCGATAAGTCTTTTTTTAATTCATTTGTAAATTTTACTCTGTCGGGATGTCTTTTATCGCTATATCTCGCCTCTGTTCGGTAGGTCGTTATCTCTACAACAGCTATTGTCTCGTCTTTTTCTTTAATTTTAACGCCAACAGTGCCAAACTTATTTTCGTAAACAGAATCTGGAAAAATTTTTAAAATTTCTTCTGGCTTGGCATTCGTAGTAATATCCCAATCTTTTGGTTTTTTGCCTAACAAAAGATCGCGAACGCATCCGCCGACAATATAAGCCTCAAATTCAGCCTTTTCAAATTTTTTTATAATATTTTCTATGTATTTAGGTATCATAATTTTATGTTAAAGTATTTTTATATTTTTTCAATGTTCCGCGCGGAACATTACAAAAAGATATAGCGTTTCCCAATGTTCCGCGCGGAACATTAAAAAATTATTACCTATAATTGCTTTTATTAAGCTAATATGCCTTAATTTCAAGATTTTTTAAAACAAAATTATAAAATTCTGATTCAGAAATATTAGGATTAAAATATTTATTTATAATTTTTGCGACAAAAGCATGGGTTATAATCAAAATATTTTTATTTTTATGGGTTTTTTTAATATTATTCAATCCTTCAAACACCCTTCTTTCAACCTCTTTTATTGTTTCGCCGCCTAACGGGGCGTTGTTATAGATTCTAGTAATATTTTTAGTATATAAATCAGGATATTTTAATTTTGCCTCTTTTTTTGTTAATCCTTTATATACTCCGGCCGATCTTTTAATAGACTTACCGCATAATTAGTTCCTACTGTGATTTCCATATTTCGGTCAAATTTTCCATCCCACTTCTCGCGAGAGGGGGGATGAAAAATTTGCCTCAAAATCTGAAAATCTCGTCACGAAACTAATTATGCGGCAAGTCTAATAAAAGTGCTGTCTATAAGCGTTTTTTTGCTTTTAGGTTTAATTATTTTGGCTGTTTCAACTGCTCTCTTGAGAGGAGAATAGATAATAATATCAATATTAAGTAAATTTACATAATTAAACATCCTTTTTGTTTGACATTTGCCATTTGAGTTTAAAGAAACATCGGTTCTGCCAAGATATCTGTTTTGAACATTAAAATTAGTCTCCCCATGTCTAACAATATGTATTTTTGTCATAAAAATATTTAAATTTTTTTAAAATGTTCCGCGCGGAACATTCTGTTAAAATTTAATCTAACGGGCTTTTAATTTTCTTAATGCTTGGATTAGTCACTTTAGTGTAAATTTGCGTGGTTCTAATATTTTGATGCCCTAAAAGTTCCTGCACATATCTGACATCAACACCGTTTTCCAATAAATGCGTTGCAAAACTATGTCGTAAAGAATGAAATGTCGCGCCTTTCCTTTTTTTTCTGTTTTTCTAATAAAAAGGTCTCAATCGCCTTGTCTCTTTCTTTTATATTTTTATTTTTTGCAAAACTTAAATATTCTTTTATGTAATATGTACTATCTAACCAATTCGGTAACGAAATGATTAAAATTTTTATTAAACGATAATTTTTCAACTGTTCGACAATCATCTGACAATTTTTGAAAATTAGTTTCATTTTTTGAATTTTCTGTTTTTGAATTTTCTTTTAATTCAGTAGACTTAATCCCTGATTTTAATTTTAGCAGTTTTTCGCTCGGGGTCAAATAATTGATGCCTCCGCGCTTCCTTTTATTGTTGTAATTATACATATATTGATGAAGTTTTAGGTTAAATTCGCGCCAATCTTTAAAAAAATATCTTGTTTAAAATTCACTTTTAATGATTTCTTAAAATGTCTATATAAAATTATTTTTTTGATGCCCTGAATGTTTTTTTGAATCTTTAACCATTTTAAAATACCTTTTTAGATCCTTTTTAAGAATCTTTTCGTATTCAAAAACAAGAGTTAATCTTTCTTGAATAAGAAAATTTGTGTTATAATTAGCCATAAGTAACGATTTTGGTTAAATATTAGAGG
>JAYEJQ010000036.1:0-2730 GCA_034660735.1 Patescibacteria group bacterium
CCGCTTACGATCTTATCTCCAGTGCTTGTTATTTTACTATAAGCCCCGCCGGCGATTTTTGCCGCGTATCCGCCGAGTTGCTGAGCGACGATCAGCGACGCCATCAGCATAACGCACGCTAAGATAAACGCGCCCATTGTTTCTGGGCTTCCAATCTCCGCTAAGCCAACCGTTGGCACCGCTCCTTCCTCCATTATTGAAAACATCCCGCTTGTTAAATTCTTAATCGTTGACAAAGAGAGCCAGATAAAAAATAGCATTACCGGTCCGGTAATAACCCATTGGGAAAATTTCTGCCACCACTGGGAGGCGTATTGATGCCCAAGCGGAGAAGCTGAAAAAAGATAAGCGAACGGCGACAGAATTATCAAAATCCAAAGCGCCACAATTCTAATAATAAAAATCAAAGTAATAGCAGTAATAACAATCAAAGCAATAAACGCAACGACTAATGCTAATAAAATTGTAACTGCGATACTTAAACCATTGATTTCACCACCCGCTGCTTCACCTTTTTCTGCTTCTTTACTGTTGTACATTTCACTTATATTTGAATTCAAAAGATGGTTTATCCCTAAAGCGTCAAAAAAATTCCCTGCTCCAATCTGTTGAATTCCGCTTGCAAAAGTCAGAGTTACGATCTGTGAAGCGTCAATTAAAATGCCGCAGATCAATTTTGAAAAATTGATCAAAATCGCCATTAATACAAGTTTTGGCAACCAAGTTCGGTAGTGGTAAGTCTGAATCTGCAAGATAGAAGCGATAGCGATAATCAAAAGAACAATCACAAATCCCATATTGCAGATATCCCGAATAATCTCCCAGCCAATAATAACCGGCTCAGCATTTATAAAATTATTAAAACTAACAATGCCAGCAAATTTATCATCGCCTATAAAAATCCATACAAAAATACCGATAAGACCGCCAATCAATTTTACTAACCAATAAACAGCAAAAGATAAAAAATCTAAAAGATGAATATCTACCCAATCCATCGCATTTGCAAACGGACATAATAAAAAAGACGCAAAAAATATTGTCATTATTAAAACAATTTTTTTATTTTTTTTAAATTTTTGCTTTATTTTATTGACAAAACTCATATTTTAGTATATATTCTATAATATAAATTTTAAGTTCATTTAAATTAAAATAATTTTAACATTAAAATAAAAAAGGAGGGTATTGTTATGAGATTTTTTAAAATTTTTTTTCTGTTTTTTATTTTTTTTCTGTTTTCTGCGCCTTCCATCGGTGCAAAAAATTTTCTGATGACACCAAAAAAAGAAAAGGCTATCATCAAAAAATATAAAGATGAAAACAGATATTGGTTCAAATTCAATGGGTTCAGGGGCAAACCTATTAAATTTTACTCCGAAAGGCACAACTGCACAATTTGTTTCATCCCTTTTTCGTTCGTACGAAAAGAAGCCCCTCGATCGACAAGATCGACTGCAAATATGTTCGCAGTCTTCTTCCAAAAAAGAGATGGGAGTTGGAAGCTACTATCTCTGCAGCTAAAAAAACAAATCCTCGACAGATTTGCCAAAGATAAATTTGGCAATGAAAGTCCGTTTGTAAAATCGGACTTAGAGGATTTACTTAACAAATCTGCGGGTTATTAAAATATGCCCACACCTCGCCCACCACCCAAACCCCCCGCTTGCGCGTTCGCGCTTCAAGGCGGGGTTTTTTCTTTTCTGAAAGTTTTCCAAACAACATTGATAAATAATAAAATGAACAATCAAATAATCAAAAATGCCAAAATGTTATATTGTTGAAATATTTAAGTGATATTATTATACCACAAAATAAAAAAATCGCCACAATCACGAATGGAAATAAATTCTAATTGACAAAAAATTTAAATTTTATCCCATTCTTTTTTATTTATTCCAGACTGCCGTAAAATTTCATTAATTAATCCAGCGCTGATATCTCCTTGATGCTTTGATGGAATATGGATTTTAAAAAATCTTTCTTCATAAATTGATGTTTGCCACCGCTATAAGGACCACTAAAACCTAATTTGCGAAATTTCTGAATCAACTTTCTATGTGATATATTTTTAGGCATATTTTAAATCTAATATTTTATGGCCGGATTTTTTAATCATTTGCAAATCAAAAATTTCGTCTCCATCGCGCAATTTCAAAATCAGCCACTCTTCTAAAACTTCTCGCAAGGTTTCACGGCATTTCTCTAAAGTCTTTTCAGAAGCCCAAACTCCTTTTAGCGATGAAATTTCCCCAAAATATGTTCCGTCTTCTAAAATTTTATAACACGCCTTGTTTAAATTTTTTATAATATATGCTGTAATCATATTTTTTATTTTAACATTAATTTTAATAATTTTATTACGCGGTTCGCAATCTTAACAATTCCATCTCAACTATTTTAATCCTTTCTTCTAATTTAACAACTTTGCCTAAATCCGCTTTTTTCGTAAACGTTTTTTTAACTTTAGAGAGTTCTGATTTAATATCCGCGATTTCGCTGACAAGATTATCAAAACGATCCGAAACTTTATTTTCTTTTTTTAACATAAAATCTTATTCTTTAATTTTTTAATTATTATACCACAAAATACAAAAATCTCTACCTACATTTCTTCCATTGTTTCAATTCCCAATAATTCTAATCCCTTTTTAATAATTTGCGCGACTGAAAAAATTAAAAGCAAACGCGCTTTTTTTGTCTCTTTGTCAGATTGTAAAACTGGAGATT
>JAYEJQ010000037.1:0-2712 GCA_034660735.1 Patescibacteria group bacterium
CCAACACTTAGCCAATATTTAACTCTTTCTGTTTTCAAACTGATTGTCGGCGGTTTTGTCCTTGGGTTGTAATTGCCTAAAATTTCCAATGATTTTCCCCACGGATCTTTTCGTTTGTCTAAAACAATCATTCTATAAATAGGCTGTTTTTTCTTGCCAACTCTTGTTAGACGAATAGATAGCATAATTTAATATTTGAATAAATAAAAATATCTACTGAATAGCAGACTGTTATTTATAATAATAACAAGAATTAAAAATCAGTCAAGGATGCG
The DNA here is from genome assembly GCA_034660735.1 of Patescibacteria group bacterium. GTDB lineage: Bacteria > Patescibacteriota > Patescibacteriia > JAACEG01 > JAACEG01 > JAGLTA01. The sequence goes on from JAYEJQ010000037.1 coordinate 276, forward strand.
CGCCGCATCATAAAATTTTTTTGCTTTTATTTTTTTAAAAAAAATTGTTAAACAGCAACAAACTAGTTATTAAATTTGACACCTTTGCGTTGTTTTGTTAAATTATAAGCAATAACAAACTTATTGCTGTTTAGCAATGTTTAGACTATTTAATTATCAATGAACATAACAAAATAGTATAGCATATTTTAATAAATATGTTAATAGGTTTTCGTGCACGCTCGCCTCGCGCGGATATATGCGGTATCTTTATAGTTCCCCCTTTTTTTCTTGACAAAACGATAAATACTATGTATATTATCTACATAATTATTAACTATATGGTTTATAAATATGAAGTTATATAAAAGAAAAATTTTTGTGAAAATAGAGCCGTTTATAAAAAGAAAAGAGGCGATAATAATCAAGGGGATGAGAAGAACGGGAAAAACAACGCTTTTACGCTTATTAGAAAATGATTTGATTGGCAGATTAAAAATTTCAAAAAAAAATATTTATTTTTTTGATTTAGAAGAATTAAGCGTTAGGGAAGATTTTAACGCTAATCCGCGGAATTTATTAAATTATATTTCCGCTAAAAAAGAAAAACAGTATATTTTTATTGATGAAATTCAATATCTTGACAAGCCCGCAAATTTTATTAAAATTTTAGTTGATCATTTTCCGAATTTAAAAATTTTTGCCACAGGATCATCGTCTTTGGATATAAAACAAAAAATTCAAGATTCATTAATAGGGCGCGCAATATATTTTCATCTTCGCCCATTGAATTTTTTTGAATTTTTAATTTTTAAACAAAAAAGGTTTTCTTTAAAAGTCACGCCAAATCAAAAAAATGAATTAGAAGTTTTATTAAAAGAGTATCTGAAATTTGGCGGTATGCCAGAAATAGTTTTAGAGCAAAATAAAAATATTAAAAAAGAATTATTGAAAAATTATGTCAACCTGTATGTCTCTAAAGACATAAGGAATTTAGTTGAGATAGGAAATATCGGTTCTTTTAATAAATTGATTAAAATACTTTCTGGGCAGGCAGGATCTCTGCTTGACAAAAATGAAATTTCAAATACTTTAGATATTGCTTTTAAAACATTAAATCGTTATTTGGATATCTTGCAGCATACTTATATTATAATTTTATTGCATCCATTTTTTGCCAATTTAAGGTCAAAACTAACTAAAACTCCAAAAATATATTTTTACGACATTGGAATTAGAAATAGCGTCTTGAATGATTTTAATTCTATTGATTTTCGCATTGATAAAGGAGCGCTATTTGAAAATTTTATTTTGCTTGAACTTTTATCAATTTTTAATTCAAGCGACATATTTTTTTATAGAACCGCTAAGCAGACAGAAATAGATTTTATTGTTGAATCAGAAAAAATAGCAGTTGAGGTTAAATGCAAAAAATATAAAAATAGGCGAATTTTTCGCGTTTTTGATTCTTTTAAAAATTTTGACAACCAGATTGTCAATTTGAATTTTAACGAAAAATTAAAATATTACGATTTTATTGATTGGTGGCATTTTCTCAATAAAATAAAAAATCGCGAAAAATAAAAAACAGCTCCGCAATATTGCGGAGCGGTTTTTTTGATTTGTTTAAATTTTAGATTATTTTAATTCCTGTCTTTTTAATTTCATTCGCTATCGGATCGCATTTGTTTTGAAAATCACTTTTAGTAAAACCATAAGGCTCAATTATTAAATCAACTTTTCTTCTAATATGCCATAATAAATTTTCGTTCTTATCTCTGTTTCTTTTTAATTTTTCTGATATTACAGCAACATCAATATCGCTCTCAACCTCCACTCCTTCAATGGTCTCAATCCCGTATATATAATACGGAAAAAATCCCATTGCTTCACCTTCCTCAACGACGAGGAATATGTTTTTTTTCCCATATTCCTCACTCTGACACGAGGAGAATTATTAAAAAAAAACAGAACAATTTTTTGCCAGAATGCAATCCTGACAATCCTTTACTCCACTCTCTGAGCAAATCATATCCTTATAAGCGCACTGAAAATCAAAGTCGCTTATTTCCCTTGCCTTAACTAATTTTAGTAAAAATTGCTTATACATCTCTTATCTCCTTTCTGTCTTTATCTTCTTTCTGCAACTCCTTGTCCTGTTTTTCGCCCTATGCAAAAAACTCATCAAGTCGCTTAGAAAGCCGATAAAGACAAGGCGCTTTTTGCGCCTAAAATAAAATTAATTTGCCAAACAGCAACAAACCGACTATTTAAATTTTATCAAATTTGACACCTTCGCGTTGTTTTGTTAAATTATAAGCAATAATCAATTTATTGCTGTTTAGCAGTATTTAGTTGTCAATGAACAATAAAAAAGTATAGCATATCTTAGTAATTATGTTAATTGATTTTAAGAATATTTCTTGATTTTTGATTCATAATTCCTAATTCTTATTTT
>JAYEJQ010000038.1:0-2647 GCA_034660735.1 Patescibacteria group bacterium
ACAATCGCATTGACAAACGGTTTTGATAATCCCGCGACGAAGAAAAAAATTACTATAACGATATATGTCAAAGCGGCAATTAGCGCCTTTCTAAAAATGCTTGTTTCCCAAGCTTTATTAATTTCAACTTTTTTATTTCTGCCTTTAATGCTAATGATTTCTTGTTTTAATTATTCAACTATTAAACTATTATCCATTAAAATTATTTTAAATTTAACTCTAATCTAATTTTTATTATAGCACAACAAAAATTACTTTAAAAACACTGTTTTAATTTTTCAATAACTATTTTTTCAGTTTCAGTTAAACTTTTGTTCGGCGACGACAAAACCAATAAATTATTATTGCCGTAATAATCAAATTTAGATAATGCGGACAAAATATCAATTTGGCTTCTATTTTTTAAAATAATTTTTACCTCGCCGTCTCTGTTCTTGTAAAAAAGAGCGGCCATATTAAGGTTCGGAATATTCATAATTAACTCATCAATAATCAACTCTAAATGATTTTCGTTAGTGCTTGTTTTTATAAAATCTTCCGGCGTAATCAACGACCAAGCAATGCCTTTATCAGCATCGTCTTTAATGCGCGCAAGCACTCTTCCCCATAACTTTAAAAGATTGACTGAATATATCTGGCATAAATTTTTAACAATTTTTTCGCGATCCGCGCCTATGGAAATTAATTGAGCAACTGAATTTAGAGTTTTAGAAGTAATATTTAAACTTTTAAAACTATTTGTAGCGTCAATTATTCCAGTTAAAATAAATTCGGCGATCTGTTCGCTGATTTTTTCTTCTCCTTTTTCACGAAGTAAGGAAAAAATTATTTCAGCTGTTGAACTTGAATTAAGCTCAACTAAATTAATCTGCCCGTAATTTTCATTACTTGGAAGATAGTCAATATTTATTATAGGGGTATTGTAAAAAAATTGCGCGTTATCCGTAAAAATATTTCCCAAAGAATCTAAATCCGGTGTATTTAGCGTAAAAATCAAATCATACTCAAAATTTTTTTCAGGAATAACAACGTCTTTCGCGCTAAATATCCCATGTTTTGGCTCAATAGTTATACTTAAAAATCCGTCTTTTTTTTCATAACTTAAAGAATCCACTTCCGCATTATCAGTTTTTATATTAACAACAAAGTTCTTGGAGTATCTTAATTCTGATTTAATCTCTTGCGTGTTAGGCAAAAATTGAAATTTTTCTTTCAATTTAAAATTTTCGCAAACAACATCAACATTCTTCCCAAATTTTTGTAAAAACATAGACAAAGCAAGAGCAGATCCTATAGCATCCCCATTATAATTTTGCTGGAAAACAATAAGGATATTTTCATGCTTTTCAATAATGTTAAATATTTGCTGGTTAGTATTAAGCATACTTAAAAATTAGTATTAATAAATAATCAAACATTTTATGAAACTAATTACGCAATAAGTCTGATATATCAATATTATAGATAAAAAAGAAAAAGTCAAGCCGAATATTTTAAAACTTCCATAAATCAACTATGGATAACTTGTGGATAACTCGTGTATAACTTGTGAATAATCTTTTAAATCATATAGTGATCCTATTCTAAATTCTCCAATTTATTTTATTATTCCGAAATAAACGATAATAATTAAGGAATCTCTCAAACAATATTAAACGCAATAATATAATTCAAAAAATCCCTGAATTAACCAAACAAAAAAGGCGCTACTAGCGCCCCTTATTTTTATAAATATATGGGCTGTAGCGCCTCTCGGCTCCATAAATAAATACTTTTCTCTCTGATTAGAAAAAAATATTAACTTTTTAAGGAACTGACACAACAAGCCCGACTTACTTGCTTTAACTCTTTTCCACCGTTTTTACGGCGATATCTCTAAACGTATAGTTTAAAAATACACCTTTTATTTTTTATTTTTATTTTTGCGTTGCAAATGCCGGGTTATAAGCAACTTTTTTAAAAAACAGTAGAAAAGAAAGCGGTAAATACAAATAATTTTACATTTATTGCTTTTTTATATACTTAATTTTAAAAAACTATTTTAATTATTTATAATTATAGCATGGTTTAATAATTATGTCAACCCGCTTAACAATCCCTATAAATTCAACACTATAATGCTATAATGCCAAAAGTTATCCACAGGTTGTCTTTGTATAAATCCATATCGCGCTTTATATAGATTTATTGTATAATTGCCGCCGAAATATTCAATTTTTTTCTTATTGCGCAACATGCTGCGCAATAATTTTTTTATTCATATCTTTTAAATAATTATTTACGCTTTTATCGCTTTTTCTAATTCAATTATCACTCCACCAAATTTTCCATTAAACAAATCTTCAATTTCTTTTTTACTGCCAATTAATCTTTCAAAAATTGGATTAGCAAAAATATCATCAACAGTAACTTCTCTTTTTTCTAATTTATTCGCGACAAAAATATCTTTTATCCGCCGAAGCGTTTTTATTTGATCATCTGTAAAATTATAAGTATCAATATAACCATTAAATCCTTTCCCCATTCTTTCTTTTATGGTAGGAATTTTTTTAATTCCAAAGGCGTGTAAAAAGAAATCCCAAACAGTTCCTTGCGGAAATTCATAAATTTTTTGCAATTGTCCTTCGTCAAGATAAATCTCCGGATT
>JAYEJQ010000039.1:0-2603 GCA_034660735.1 Patescibacteria group bacterium
CTTGCTAAAATCTCGTCCTGCTTGTATCCTTTGCTTGCTAAAAAATCCATAGTCTTATTCCAAGAATTCGGCGCGTATCCTAATTCAAAATCGCTTATTGACTGTTCACCAACCCTTCTTTCCCGCAAATAAACACGACATAACTCCGCCGCTGGCAATTTTTTTAAAAGATAAACGTAAAACTTTTTCGCTAATTCATTGATGTCCAACAACCTATTTTTGCGGTTAACAATTTTTGGATCTTGCGGTTTTAATTGCACTCCTGCTTTTTTCGCTAAAAGTTTTAATGCTTCTATAAACTCCATCCCTTCTATTTTCATTACAAAAGTGAAAATATCCCCGCCTTCAGAACAACCGAAGCAATACCACGACTGCCTTTCTGGGCTAATCATAAAAGACGGCGTTTTTTCTTGATGAAACGGGCAAAGCGCCTTAAAATTTTTTCCAGCAGGCGTTAGTTTGATATATTCCTGAAGCACATCAACTATATCCAATTTTGATTTTATCTCTTCAACTGGCGAAACCATAAAATTTAAAATTAATCAAGCAGACTTTTAAATTTATTATTAGCCGCTTTTGATTGCCAAACAGTTGAAACGTTATCGTTATAATAAAAATTTTAACCGTTTAGTTGCCGAATTTACTAGATAGCGCACTATATAAATAGTTATAGTTACAGCCACATCCAATAAGGTATAGCAAAAATAATTTTATTATCCAGCTTAATTTGTTCTAATCCGCCCTGCCAAATGATAAAACCGTTATTTGCGCTTGGAAAAGTCTTGTAAAAAGCTTTAAGATTATTTATTTTCTGCCGATTAATTTTATCAGAACAAGTGATTTCAACTGGAATAATATTTTTATTATCAGATATTATTAAATCAATTTCATGACCTTGGTAATCCCGCCAAAAATTAATATTCGGCGGTTCGGGATTATTAGAAAAATACTTGAATAAATTGTTAACTATAATATTTTCAAATACAGAACCAAGCCGTTCTGACACATTAAGTTGCCCAAGGGAATATATTTTTCCGACATAATTGGTTATGCCATAATCAAAAAAATAAATCTTTGGACTTTTCGCGGACTGCTTGGATTGTTTAATAAACGGACGCAGAGTATTTATTAAAAAGGTTTCTTTAAGTATGCTAAAATATTTTTTTAATGTAAGGCGCTGAATTCCTATTTCAGACGCCAGACTAGCCGAATTAAGAATTTGAGCGTCGCGTAAAAGAACTATATTAAGTGTTTCTAAAAAAAGATTTTCATCCCCGACTTGCTTTAATCCCTTAATATCGCGTTCCAGATATGTTTTGATATAATCGCGAAACGCTTCTGATCTTTTTTCTTGACTTTCCATTAAAAATATTTCAGGCATTCCTCCTCTAATTAAATAATTATTCCAATGAAAAATAATTTTTTCTTTTTCCTTAAAAACATCGGCGCGCATAGCAAGAAGTGTTTTATAATTTATTTCGCCTTTGGCAATCCCTTCAATAAAAGAATAATCCGATATGCTAATTGATTTAGAGATAATTTCACGCCAGCTTAAACTGGATAGATTATAAAATCTTACGCGCCCGGCTAAAGTTTCAGCGGATTTTTTCAAAAGGTTTAAAGAAGAAGATCCTGTTATAATAATTTTAATTTTTTCTTGATGTTCATCATAAAGCATTTTTAAAAGATCAAAAATTTCCGGCTTCTTTTGCGCTTCGTCAAGGAATAAATATTTTTTTGAAGAAAATTCGCTAATCGGCTCGCCAAAAGCAAATTCTATTTTTTGTAAAAACGCTTTTGGTTTTTGAGAAATTTCCATTCTTAACTCAGGATCATCAAAATTTAACAACAAAACATTTTTTTCCGCAATACCTTGTTTTTTACAATCATTAATTAGTTTTTTTATAAGAGTTGTTTTGCCAACTTGCCGAGGACCAAGGATAACAGAAATATACTTTTCCTTTAAACTATTCTTTAATAAAGGATAAATTGAACGATTAATAAATTTTTGCATAATTTTATATAAAGGTTTATACATTTTTTAAATAATATTGTATACAATAATTATATAAAAAATAAACTAAAATGTCAAGTTTGTATATTAATGCCCATAATCCATTCTAACATTTTATTATTAAATTCACCTATATTATCAAGTAAAATTTCATTTTGGTACAACCTCTATTCTGCCGGTAAAATTATAAAATTTTTAATTCAACTGGCTTTTAATTTGTCTTAATTTATTATTCACAACTTTCGTATAAATTTGCGTTGTTTCTAATCTTTTATGCCCCAATAATTCTTGAATATATCGTATATCAGCTCCTGCCTCAAGTAAATGGATCGCAAAACTGTGCCGCAAAGAGTGGCAACTTGCCTTCTTTTTTATTTTAACGTCTTTTAACGTTTGTGTAAATACTTTTTGAACAGTTCTCTCTGTTAATTTTCCGCCACTGTTATTTTCAAAAACATAATCATCTCCTTTTTTGTTTTTTGCGTATTTTTCTAAAACATCAGACACTTTTTTTGACATTATGGTCATTCTGCCTTTTTTTCCTTTTACTTGCCTAACTTTAAGCATTTTATTTCTAAAATCCAAATCT
>JAYEJQ010000040.1:0-2600 GCA_034660735.1 Patescibacteria group bacterium
TGTGTGCTTTTTTAACGATTTCCTCTGATCGTTCTTGAAAATCGTTTGGTGTGTTTTTTGTTGGCATAGATTTTTTGGTTAGAAAATAAAATTATTTATATTTTTTTCCAATTAATAAATTCAATCTCTTTTTCATTAAAAATAGCTTTCTTAGTTAAATTCAAATTTGCTATTTTTATTTTATTTGGCTGTAAAGACTTAATCGCCTGTTTTATGGAATGCTCTATTTTCGGCTCTTTAAATTTTTTATACTTCGCTTCCATAATATTCAAGCCGTTTTTCTGGTAAACAAAATCAACTTCGCTTCCCCTGATAGTCCGCCAAAAATTTATTTCTTGATATTTTTCCTTTAAACCAAGATACACAAAATTTTCAAACAGCCGTCCGCAATCATCGCGTAAATCAGTTTCAATAAAATTATTCAAAATAGCGTTCCGAACGCCAAAATCAAAACAATAAACCTTTTGCATTTTCTTAATCTGTGTGAATGGATTGGAAAAATAAGGAGAGACAAAATCAAAAATAAAACTGTATTTTAGTAAATCCAAATATCTGTTCAGCGTCCTATTGTCAATATTAATATCATTCGCCAATTCATTTTTATTAACCAAATTTCCGATAAGATGAGCCAAGGCGATATTTAACTGATTAAATTTGGAAATATTTATATTGCTAATCAGCGCCCTAATATCTTTATTGATGTAAGTTCCAAGATATTCTTTTAATAATATTTCTTTTTTCTCTCTGTTTTTTTCCAAATAAATTTCAGGCAATCCGCCGAATAATAAATATTCTTTAAATATTTGTTCTATTTTTTTCTGTTCTAATGGATTTTTTGTTTGCTTGTCTAATTTTTCATAATCTAAAATCTCGTCAACTGATAAAGGATTGATAAAAAAAGTAATCTTTCTGCCAGCGAGAGAATCTTGCAGTTTGGCTTTAATTTCCAAATTTGCCGATCCAGTTACGATTAATTTTATATTTTCATAAGTATCATAAATATATTTCAAAAAACGCGACGGCTGATCAAGAATTTGAATTTCATCAATTAAAATATAATAGAACAAATTTCTATCTGGCATAAAATCAAAAATATTATCAGGATTGTCGTTTAGACGATCAGCAGCTTGAAACGACTCAAGATTTAAATAAACGCAATTTTTATTTTTTGCCTTTAACTTTTGTTCCAATTCTTTTAAAATCGTTGTTTTACCAACTTGTCCGACTCCGTTTAAAATCAATATTTTCCTTGAATCAAGCCATTTATTTATTTTTAATAGAACTTTTCGTTTTATTAACATATTTTTAGTATCTTACTACATAAATTATACTATTATTTTAGTATAATAATACATAAATGTCAATAATCTGGTTTTATTTAATTTATGAATTTAAAAGTATTTATTACTATTTCTATAAATTTATCATCGTAAACATAAGGTCCTGCTATCCAAATACATTTATTTTCTGCTTTTTTATGTTCTATATAATAGGCTTTACCTTCAAAATAATTTCCTCGTCCATAACGATTCACTTTCGTAATTACCTCAAAAAACATTAAATTATTCTGATTAAATACTTTTTTTATAGAAATTAATTCTTCGGTTCCTTGTATAACGTCCCAACCCTTGCCTTTATCTAAATATTCATCTAAACCGTTAAACTGTTCATCATAGTTATGAATAGCTAAATATAAAACATGATCTCTATATACAGACGACTCGTCATTTATTAAATCTGTTAAAGCAATCGCTTTTCCACTGGCATTAATTTTAATATTTTTTGTTTTATCCGGATATTGAAACTCAAACCCATACTCCTCATTCCAATAAGTCTGCCAGTCGAAAGTGTCTGGTTCTATACAATCTTCCAGTCTTACAAATTTTTCTATATAGACCACCGTTCCGTTGCTGTCTAAATTATTTGCCTCGTCCCAATAATATTTTCTATAATATTCTTCGTTAACAAAATCATTAATTATTATCAAATCTAATGTATCATCTTTCTCTCTTCTGTTTTTTAAATCATCATCTTTCTTATAAATATATTGAATACTTTTAATCTCCTTTGGTTTTAAAACAGCATGTTGAAAATCATTATATCTTTCAAAATCATCAATTTTAAATTTAAATTTTAATTCCTTATTTAACGGATTTTCAAATTCAAGATTAAATTCAGCGTTTTTATTCTCTAAATAATTTGACAGTTCCTTTTCAGAAATTGAAACTTTTGGAAAATCTATTTTTTGATAATTATCTAATTTAAATTTTATAACTTCGCTTTCATCTAGATTAATTTGCCCTTGAGAATCTGGTCCTGCAATAGTCGGCAATTCTTCAATTTCAATCACATCTCCAGTTGCAAAAACCACTTCTCGTTTATTTATCCCTTCAACATTTTCTAATTCATCAACCAACTCATAAGATCCAATATAATATCTACCACAATTTTGCGAACACATGGAAGTAATCCTATAACGATAATCGCCAATTATATTTAATTCTTTTATCGGCTCGCACCAGTTTAAAGAACTTTCGCATCTTAATCCGCCCGCTTTAAATCCATCTGGGCATTTATAATTTTCGTCTGCTTCTTTGTAA
>JAYEJQ010000041.1:0-13022 GCA_034660735.1 Patescibacteria group bacterium
AATAATTTAATTTTTTAACATAAAAATTTATGCATATAGACGACCTATTTCGTTCTGCTGTTAAAGAAGGCGCTTCAGACCTGCATTTAGTAGTCGGACAGCCGCCTATTTTAAGAATAGACGGAAAACTTTCGCCAATAAACGGAAAAAAAATTCTTACCGCTAATATTATTAAGGAACTAACCTTTGACATTATTACAGCAGTGCAAAAAGAAATTTTTTTACAGGACAAGGAATTAGATATTTCTTATGAAATAAGTAATTTAGCCCGTTTCAGAATTAACATACATTTTGAAAAAGGTAATATTGGAATGGTGGCGAGGGTTATTCCTAAAATAATTCCGTCATTAAAGGAGTTAATGGCTCCAAGTATAGTTTATGATTTAATAGGGCTAAAAAGCGGTTTGGTTTTAGTGACAGGTCCTACGGGGTGCGGAAAAACAACATCGTTGGCAGCTATGATTGAATATATTAACAAGAACAGATCAGCCCATATAGTCACGATGGAAGATCCGATAGAATTTGTTTTTATTTCAAAAAAGAGTTTGATTATCCAGCGCCAGCTTCATAGTGATATGCTCACTTTTGAAAACGCTTTGACGCATGTTTTAAGGCAGGATCCGAATATCATTGTCGTCGGCGAGATGAGAAACTTAGAGACCATAGCGTCAGCCATAACTTTGGCTGAGACAGGGCATTTGGTTTTAGCGACTTTACATACGCATACGGCAGAACAGACTGTTGACAGAATTATTGATATTTTTCCAGCGCACCAGCAAGACCAAATTCGCCTGCAGTTATCAACAACTCTGTCGGGAATAATATCACAGAGGCTGATTCCGTCCATTAAAAAAGGCAGAATAGCGGTTCGTGAAATTTTAACAAATACGCCTGCTGTAGGAAACTTGATCAGGGAGAATAAAATCAATCAGATTAGGACGATTATCCAGACTAACGCCGAGGAAGGGATGTTCACTATGGACCAAGATTTAATAGCCCTGTACAAAGACGGGCATATCTCTTTAGAAATAGCTAAAAATTATATGGTAAATCCAAGTTTATTAAAATAAAAAACGCGCGCCCATTGACAAAAAGTTAATTTTTGCTATGATAATAAATCCCTTTTTAAGGGGTTTTTTATTTTGCATTTTTTGCGAATTTTTTATTTTTAATAAATATGCGTAGAAAAACAAAAAAAGAAAAAAATTTAATAAAAGCAGCGGATTTTATTATTTTAGCGATGCTTATTTTTGAATTTGCCTTTCCGCAAATGTCTTTGGCGTATTATTATAACACAGATGCAGAAGGCATTATAAGCAAAAAGGCGCAGTCAATAGTCTTAATTGAAACATCGGACGGAGGAAAATCCGTTGAAGAATTAAAAAAGAAAGAGACAGAATTAAAAGTGAAGTATTCAAGATATGTTATTGCCACTGCTTATTCAAGCACTGTTGACCAGTGCGACAGCACGCCGTTTATTACAGCTAACGGAACAAGAGTTCACGATGGAATTATTGCCGCGAACTTTTTAAAGTTTGGGACAAAAATTCGTTTTTCCGAATATTCAGGCGATAAAATTTATACAGTTGAAGACAGAATGCATCCGCGATTTTCCAACCGAGCGGATATATGGATGGAAACAAGATCGCAAGCACTGCAATTTGGAAAAAGAAGAATAAAAATAGAGGTGTTGGAATAGGAAAAATAAAAGCCGCCGAGGAATTAGGCGGTTTTTTTATATGAATTCAAAATTATTTTTTATCCGACAATTAGATGGAACAGAAAATTCAGTATTGGAATGATTATATAATCAAACAGAAAAAATATAGAGAGGAACAGTATGATTATTCCGAACTGTTCAAATTTGTAAAATGTTTCTTTATATCTGTTTGGCAGAAAAGTCAATAAAATTTTAGATCCGTCAAGCGGCGGAATAGGCAAGAGATTAAAAATCATCAATAAGAGATTAAGCTGGACGATAAAAGCGATAAGTTGAGCGAAGATAGTTAGATTGGCAATAGGCAAATTTAAAGAACTGGAAATTAAAGGTAAAAGCCTTAAAAATATGCCGAAAAATAGAGCAATAATCAGATTAGCAGCTGGTCCAGCAATCGCTATTTTTAGCGGTCCGTATTTTTGGTCCCTTAAATTATAAGGATTAAACGGAACCGGTTTTGCCCATCCGATGATAAATCCAGAGCCAGAAATTATCAGAATCAATGGCAGAAATATACTTCCCATTAAATCAATGTGAGGTATTGGATTTAGAGTGAGGCGGCCGCTGTGCTTTGCGGTCGGATCGCCGAGCTGATCCGCCATCCATCCATGCGCGTATTCATGTATAATAATTGAATAGATTAGCGCGACAAAAGGGAAAAGTTCAATTAAAATTTGCATACTATTATTTAGAATTAAAACTATTTGTTTTAGTTGATGTCGCGCTGAACTCTTTTTGAATATTTTTTGTTTCAGCATCGCTACTTGTCGCGACTTTAAGATTAAATTCGTTAAATTGATTTTTTATATCTTCCAGTTGTTTTTTTAAATCCGTTATCTGCGGCAGCGGCTTTTTTTCTTGCTTGTCGGAAATTTTTACGCTCATTGAATTTATAAAAATATACATCCAGCCAATAAAAATTATTCCGCTTATTAAAATAACAGTTGTCCATAATATTTTTTCTTTTTGTTTATGACTAAGTTTGTCTGTTTTTTTACCGCAAGATTTTTTCATAATTTTTTATTTTTTGTCCATTATTATTATTTCAGATCTGTCGGTTGGCAGATTTTTTTGAGCAATTTTTAATTTGTCAGTTTTTTTATTCGGATCAACACCCATCTCTTTCGCGAATTTATCAACAGTATCAATATCCACTTTTAGCCCAGGTATTTTATAATGCATTGGAATTATTATTTTTGGTTCAATCTGGTTGATTACTTCAATCGCTTCCGAATAATTTATTGTATATTTTCCGCCGACAGGGACCATCAAAATATCAATTTTTGACAGTTTTGACATCTGTTTTTCATCCAATATATGCCCTAAATCGCCCAAATGCGCGATATGAATTTTTTCGCTTTCCAAATAAAAAATAATATTATTGCCACGCTCAGCGCCGTTTTTTTTGTCGTGAAAACTCGGTATTCCTTGAATAAAAACATTTTTAATTTCAAATTCGCCAAGAGTTTTTACAATAAACGGATTTCCTTGAATCGCTTTTACATTATTATGATCATAGTGATTATGGCTTGACAAAACAATATCAGCTTTTAATTTAGGTAAATTAATACCTGTTTTTTTTCCGTCAAAAGGATCAATGACGATATTTATATTCTCATTTAATAAAGATTTTGTTTTTATTGAAAAACAAGAATGCCCATGCCATATTATGCACATAAAATTATTTGGTTAAATTTTAATTATTTTAATCTATAAACATATCTAAAGGCTGTTCTTCTCGCGAAACATCTTTTTTCAATCCTTTTGAATTATTATTTGATTTACTAACCTGTCCTTCATTTGTAGTCCATTCGCCACCATCTTGTTCGCTTGATTTATCATTTAGATTATTTTCTTGCCCATCAACCGTCCATCCGCCGTCAGGATTAGCGGCAGTATTTGGATTATACTGGTTTTGATTTTGGTTAGCGGCTATTTTTATATTGCGTACCCTGTTTACTCTTTCATCCCTTTTTTCTTTTATTTTATCTTGCGGATTTGATTCCGAATTTGTTTTTGAATCTATAAGCCGTCCTGTTTTTATTTCTTTCAATCTTTCCGACATCCTTTCTCTTTTTTTGCTGTATTTTATCAATCTCTTTTTTTTATCTTCCACGCTTTCCCCGTTTCCTTTTTCCGCGACTTCGTTGAACGCTTTTAGCGCTTTTGTCTTGCTATAATAAAAACCGCTTTTTTCTTTCGTGTCTTTAAACAGTTGTTCAACCTGTTTTTTTGAAAAAGTTCCAAAACTGCCTTTTTTTCGCATTATTTTTAAAGCGCTACTGTCTTCAAGTTTTTTAAACGCTTTTTTCATTTCCCACGGCTTTTTTCCAAAAGCTTTGCCGATAACAGCCGTCGCTTCTTTTATTTTCATTCCCTTTAGCGGGATATTTAAGTCACGCATAATATTTTTTTAAATATAAAATTTATTCAGAAATTATTTTTTTCCATTTTTTTATAACCTTTTTATTTATCATAATATTTCTTAAGTAGTTTTTGTAATTTTCAGATTTTATCTTTTCTTGTATCTCATTATTGTCTGGATATTGCGACAGCATTTTTTCTATCTCTTTTTTAATATTTTTTTCATCAATTGTCATTTTGTTTTTATAGGCATATTCACTGATAGATAGGGCGGTTTTAACCCTTTTTTCAGCTTGCGGAAGGAATTCTTTTTGAAGCTCTTCGGTTGATTTTTTTAGATGAGACATATAATCATCAAATTTTATGCCTTGATTTGCCAAGTTTCCCTGCAATTCCCCGATCATTTTTTTCACCTCCTCTTTTATTAAAGATTCAGGAATTTCTTCAAAAGTTGAAATTTTTATCACTTCATCTAAGATCTCAAGTTCTTGCCGCTGCTCCTCTTTTGTTTCTTGTTCTTTTATTAAGTTATCTTTAATCTGTTTTTTTAGACTATCAAGATTTTTGAATTTTCCAAGAGTTTTAGCGAAATCATCGTTAATTTTCGGCAACTCTCTTTCAAAAACACCTTTAATTTTCACTTTGCATTTTACCATTTTTCCAGCCAAATTTTTGTTATAATGTTCTTTTGGGAAATCAATTTCAAACTCTTTTTTATCATCCGCTTTCATTCCTATAAGTTTTTTATCAAAATCAGGGATATAATACGGCTCGCCGATAATAATTTTATGTCCATTAGAGGTTCCGCCTTCAACAAGGACATTATCCAAAAAAAGCTGCAGATCTATTTCAGCTAAGTCTTTATTTTGGACAGTTCGGTTTACTAATTTTTCTTTGAGGTAATTTTCAGCCAGATTTTTAATTGTCTGTTCAACTTTTTCATCGCCGACTTTCACTTCTTGCTTCTTAATGGTTATCTTGCTAATATCTCCTAACTCAACTTTCGGCATCAGATCAACCGCCATTTTATACGACAGCGGATTGTTCGGAGCGTTTTTTAAAATATCAATCTGCGGAGCTCCTATTATATTAAGTTTTTCTTTATTTATGGCTTCAATGTATGTAGCGCGGATTATTTCATCAAGCGCTTCGTTTAGAATTCCAGCATCGCCAAAATTTTGCTTGATAATTTCATAAGGCGCTTTTCCTGGTCTGAACCCTTTTATTTTGCTTTTTTCGCCAAGTCTGCGCGCCGCGTTTTGCATATAAGGCGCTACTTCTTCTGTGCTCAACTCAACAAAGATTTCCGCCCTCCCTTTTTCAAGTTTTTTGCTATTGATTTTCATAAGTTAGATTTTATTTAATTATTTTATATATGGATTATTTTATGATTATTCAGCATCGTCGCAGTCTCTAATAGAGATTGCGGCGAATTTAAATAATTAAATTTTAATTTCAATGCCAGTCGTTTTAATCTCGTTAATTAAAGAACTATATTTATCATTAAAATCTTTTGGATTAAAACCGATAGGCTCAATAGTATATTTAGCGTCAAAAATTATTCGTTTATTCCATAAATAATCAAGCGCTTTCCATGAATTTTTAAATTTAGGAGAAACAATACATAGATCAATATCACTCCATTCGCGTTGAGAATTTTTTGTATAAGAGCCGAATAAAATAACTTTTTTAATCGGCAGATTATCTCGTTTTAATATATCAATATATTTATCTATTTGAGTTTTTACTTTTTTTGATACTGTTTTTGTAGGCATAGAAATAATTTTTTAGAAATTTTTAAGTATTTTTCAGTGTATACTTTTGTCGCCAGTTTGTAAAAATTAAATTTAATTTCATCATAACGACCCGCAATATTAAATCTGGAAATTATTTTTAAATTTTTTATCTGCTCTTCTGATAATTTTAATTCCGCTAAAATAGATAATCTCTCCAAGTCGTGAATATGTGGCGCTGGCTTTTTGGTTTTTTTGCGAATAATCCTTTCAGTATTTTTTCTAAAGTTAAATGACAGAAAAAAAGACAAGAGTCATATCGTTTTAATTGAAAAAGTCCAGTGGCTGTTTTCCAATTACGATCAGCAGATTTTTTCCAATATTCAATTTGTTTATTTATTCTATCCATAATTTATAGTAATATTTTAATATTATAACAAATAAAAAGATAATTCAAGGTTGCCAATAAGATATATCGTGCTATACTTAAATAACAAAATAATAAAAATAATTACAATTTTTATGGCGAAAAAACAGAAAGATACTCAGCAATACACGGCTGATAATATAGTGGTCTTAGAAGGGCTTGCTCCAGTAAGAAAAAGACCGGGAATGTATATAGGCAATACATCTACGGAGGGATTACATCATCTGATTTGGGAAGTGGTTGATAACGCGATAGATGAAGCGATGGCAGGTTTTTGTAATAATATAAAAATCAAATTTTTAGATAACGGCATGGTGGAGGTTAGTGATGACGGACGCGGAATTCCAGTTGAAATACATAAGCATACAAAAAAATCAGCGTTAGAAACTGTGATGTGTACTTTGCACGCTGGAGGAAAATTTGAAAGCGAAGGCTATAAAGTATCAGGTGGCTTGCACGGAGTGGGGGTTTCAGTGGTAAACGCGCTTTCTTCTTATATGAAAGCTGAAGTAAGAAGGGACGGCAAGGTTTGGATACAGGAATATAAGCGCGGAGAGCCACAAGCTAAAGTTAAGCCGATCGGCGTTTCAAAAAGCAGAGGCACAACAATCACTTTTCAGCCAGATGAAAAAGTTTTTACGACATTGGAGTTCCATTGGAATAAGGTTGTCAATAGGATGCGACAGCAGGCGTATTTGACAAAAAAGGTTAAAATTTCATTAGTTGATCAGCGGGAAAAAGGCGCGCCGCAAGAGTATGAATTTTATTTTGAGGGTGGCATAGCTTCTTATGTTAGGCATCTTAATCAAAAACAAGAGGCGGCTCATGAAAATATTTTTTATGTTGAGAAAGAAAAAGACGAAGTTAATGTTGAGATAGCGCTGCAATATAACAAAGATTATCAAGAGGAGGTTTTTACATTTGCCAATAATATACATACTGTTGAAGGCGGAATGCATCTTTCTGGATTTAAGACTGCTTTAAATAGGGTTTTAAATTCATACGCTCGCAAAAAAAATATTTTAAAAGAGAAAGACAGTAATTTAACAGGCGATGATGTCCGCGAAGGACTTACCGCAGTGGTGAGTGTTAAGGTAAGAGAGCCGCAATTTGAAGGGCAGACAAAAGCAAAATTAGGCAACGCGGAAGTTCGCGGGATTACAGATCGCGTTTTCGCGGATAGTTTTGTAATTTTTTTAGAAGAGCATCCGAAAGAAGCGGAAGCGATAATAGGGAAGTGCTTAGTCGCTTCGCGAGCGCGATTGGCGGCAAGAGCGGCGCGAGATTCCGTGTTAAGAAAAGGCGCGCTGGATGGACTAACTTTGCCTGGAAAATTGTCTGACTGCACAAGTCGCAGACCAGAATTTTCAGAGATATATATTGTAGAGGGAGATTCTGCGGGCGGCAGCGCAAAGCAGGGACGGGATCGTGAATTTCAAGCCATTCTTCCTCTGAGGGGAAAAATTTTAAATGTTGAGCGCGCGCGGATTGACAAGATTTTAGCGAATAATGAGATAAAATCTTTAATTATCGCTTTAGGAGCTAATATCGGAGACCAGATAGATATTGAAAAATTGCGCTATCATCGCATTGTTATTATGACTGACGCGGATGTTGACGGAGCGCATATTAGGACGCTTTTGCTTACATTTTTTTATCGTTATTTAAAACCTATAATTGACGGCGGTTATCTTTATATCGCGCAGCCGCCTCTATATAAAATTCAGTCTGGCAGATTTTCAAAATACGCTTATTCAGAAGAGGAAAAAGACGAGATTATTGCTGGCATCGCGGATGTTAAAAAGCAGCCCGTTGCCGACGAAGAAGTAAAAGGCATCTCAGTTCAGCGATACAAGGGTTTAGGCGAAATGAATCCTGACCAATTATGGGAGACAACAATGGATCCGAAAACGCGAATAATGAAAAAGGTTATGATAGAAAGCGCCGAAGAAGCGAACGAAACTTTTGAAATTTTAATGGGCGCTGATGTCGCTCCACGTAAGCATTTTATACAGACTCAGGCAAAATATGTAAAAAATTTAGATATTTAATAAAATTATTTATGAATATTATCATTAAAGCAACCAACATTGAATTGACTTCTAACATCAAAGAGTATGTTGAGGAAAAAATCAATTCTTTAGATAAGTATTTCAACAATATTATTGAAGCGCGTATTGAAATAGGGATAAATTCTCAGCGGCACCAAAAAGGCGAAATATTTTTTGCTGAAGCCAATATTAAAATTCCAGGTAAACTATTAAGGGTTGTAAAAACAGAAAAAAAGCTATTTAAAGCCATTGATAAAGTAAAGGATCATCTCCGCGTTATTCTGCGTAGGCACAAGGAAAAAATAAAAGGCAGAGTAAAAACCGAGAAATAATAATAAAACAAAACAAATTATTTTGAATAAAAAAATTTAATAATCGGCTTGCAGGCTGTTATTTAATTTTTACTACTTTTATCAAACCGTTTTTAGTTTTAATAATGTCGCCTTTTTTTTCTTTTAAAATTATTTCCACTAACTTATCCTCTACCTCTTCTTGAATTGTTTTTCTAACCGCGCGCGCGCCTTCTTCTGGGGAATAGGCGATCAATGCTAAATCTTTTATCGCTTTCGCGTCCGTTAACAGTTTCATTTTTTTATCAACCAAATTATTGTTCAATTCTTCTAATTGCAGTTTTACGATTTTTTCAATATCTTTTTTGCGTAAAGGATTAAAGATTAGAATTTTATCAAGGCGGCTTAATAATTCTGGACGCATTCTGTCTTTTAGTTTATTCTGAATTTTTTCTTTTAAATCAGAAAGGTCTTTTTTTAGTTCTTTTCCATCGGCAAAACCAATGTTTTTGCCAGCGTAAAATTCTTTCATCCCTATATTTGATGTTAAAATTATTAGGCAGTTTCTAAAGTTTATTTCTTCGCCAGAAGCGTCGGTTAAAATTCCGTCCTCTAAAATCTGTAAAAGAAGATTGGCAACCTCTGGATGCGCTTTTTCAATTTCATCAAACAGGATCAAACTACGCGGATTATGCTTGACGAATTCCGTGAGTTTTCCTCCTTCTCCGTATCCGACATATCCAGCTGGCGCTCCTATCAATCGCGAAACATTGAATTTGTCGTTGAATTCGCTCATATCAAGCTTAATAATTGATGATTTTCCGTTTTTGGAATTTTGACGGCTTTCGCCAAAAACAAGTTTGGCTATCTGTTTCGCCAGCTCTGTTTTTCCTATACCGACAGGACCTAAAAATATAAATGAAGCTAAAGGGCGGTCAGGAGATGAGATATTTAGCAATCCTCTTTTCAAGAATTTTACAACAGTTTTAATCGGTTTTTCCTGTCCGATTATTTTTTTTTGCAGCTTTTTTTCCAAGCCGAGAAGATTGTTCGCGTCCTCAGAATTTAATTGACTTTTAGGTATATTCGTTATTTTTGAAATGATTTCAGCGATATCATCGTTTGTGATTTTTCCGATGGCGGTTTTTTTTAGTTCCTCGTTTATTTTTTCTAATGATTGAAATTCTTTAGTCAAATCATCAGCGTCTTTTTTTAAATTAATCGCGGCGGAATAATTCTCGCCGTTTATATGTCGTTGTTTTATAAGTTCTATTTTTTTAAGTTTGTTTTTGAATTTTGACCGCAAAAAGTGAAAATTATGTTTCTCTTTTTTTATTTTTACTTTAGCTGCAGCTTCGTCAATCAAATCAATCGCTTTGTCTGGCAAATGGCTGTTCGTTAAATACCTGGTAGAAAGTTTGACTGCTGAATTTATCGCCTGTTCTGTAATCTCTATTCTGTGGAATTTTTCATAATATTTTTTTAATCCGCTTAAAATTTCGTGGCTTTTTTCATCGCTCGGTTCTTCTATTTTAACAGTCGCGAATCGCCTTTTAAGCGCGCGGTCTTTTTCAATTTGCTTTTTATAATCGGCGAAAGTAGTCGCGCCTATTAGACGAAATTCTCCGCGCGCGAGAGCTGGTTTTAGTATATTTGCCGCGTCTAAATTGCCGCTGCTTGAACCAGCGCCTACGATATTGTGTATTTCATCAATAAAAAGAATAGTATCTGGATCGTTCTGTATTTTTTCTATAATCATTTTTAATCTTGATTCAAAATCTCCCCTGAACATAGTTCCAGCGATCATAGATCCTATATTAAGCTCAATGATTTTTTTTCCGTAAAGAAAAGGAGGCACATCCAATTCCGCGATTTTTTTTGCCAGCCCCTCTATAATAGCTGTTTTGCCGACTCCTGGCTCGCCCAAAAGAAGAGGATTGTTTTTAGAACGGCGGGATAAAATTTGGATTATTCTGCTAATTTCGTTTTCCCGCGCGATAACAGGATTAATTTTTTTCATATTGTCGCGTTTTGTCAAATCAACAATAAAATCGTTCTCTTTTTCGCCTCCTTCATTAAAGTATTCTTCGTTGATTTTTTTCAATTTATCATATCCAGATTTGTTTGTTAGTTGAGAAAATTTTGTGAGAGTTTTTAGCGATCCGATTATCTGATCTTCCAATTTTTTAATATTTATTTTATTCAATTTAAAGAATTTTATAATTGCAGGATTCTCGGATTTAATTAGCGCTAATAAAAGATGCTCCGTGCCGATAAATTTATGAGACATAGCGCTGGCAATAGCAACTGATCTTTTAATAATGCTTTTGCTTTCATTGGAAATCGCAGGGTGTTCTTTATTTTTTTTAATATGCGGTCCTGGTTGGCGCATCGGCAATAGATCTTTTTTTAGTTGAGTTATTGTAGTTTTTAATTTTTTTAAAATATGATTTGCCAAACTCCCTTTTTGAATTATTAAAGAATAAAAAAGATGCTCAGGATTAACCGAAGAATCGTTATTTGTCCAAGCTATTTCAAACGCCTGTTTAATTGTGTTTTTATAGCTGATTGTGAATTTATTTAAAAAATTTTGCATAAATGTTTTCTTAAAATTATTTAATTTGCATTAGACTATTTATTATTATGCATTATTAACATAACAGTGTCAATAACAGTGTTGAGTAATTACTTTGAATTATTTAAAATTTTACTTGAAGTGATAGAAAATAAATTTCGTTATTCTTCATTTTAATCTGCTGAAAAAATTTATAAAAATTAAAAAATCTATCTTGCTTATTGTTTTTTGATTTAAATTAAGATTAATCAAGTAACCGCGCGGACAATTAATTTTGCTTAATTTGCGAAAACTGTTTAAAACTTTTACAGCTGCAGGCTTGCTAAATCTTTTATATTTAACCTCTATTGGATAAACAACGCCATTTTTCTCAAAAATAAAATCTATCTCCGCTTTATGAATGGTCCTGTAAAAATAAATGTATTCTTCGCTTACACTCTGTTTTAATTCAAGATAGATAAAATTTTCAAACAAACTTCCACTGTCGGACCTATTCATCGGCTCAACAAAATTATTTAGGATTTGATTTCTGATACCAAGATCAAACAGATAAATTTTCGGCATTTTAGTGATTTGGGAACGAATATTTTTGTGGTAGGGCGAAATTCTATGCAAAACAAAAGTATATTCAAGGATGTTGATACATTTTTCAATTTTCAGTCGCGTCATATTTAAAGTATTTGACAATTCATTAATATTAAGAAGATTCCCTATTTGGTTAGATAAAACTTTGACTAATTGGTTGAATTTCAGCAAATTATTAATTCTTCCAATATATCTAATATCTTTGTTTATATAATCATTAACATAATTTTTCAGCAATATTTTTTTATTCTCGCGATCAAATGTTAAGACAACTTTCGGCATACCGCCGAAAATGAGATACTCGTCTAAATATTTTTTAAATTTATTTTGAACGGTCGCGGGAATATTTTCGTGATAATAATAATCTAAAACATCCGCTTTTTTAAATTGTAAAAATTCTTCAAAGCAAAGAGGAGAGATTTTAAAAATAATTTTTCTGCCAACCAAAGAGTCTTGCAATTTAGCCTTTAACTCCAAAGAAGACGAACCGGTAATAATTAATTTAATTTTATTTCTGTGTTTGTCGTATAAATATTTTAAGAAGCTAGACGGGTTGTCTAAATATTGAATCTCATCAATAAGAAAATAGTTTTTTTTATTTTTATTTTTAATGTAATTTAAAATATTTTTTGGTGAACTGTTTAATTCGTTTAAAATTTCCAACTCCTCCAAGTTCAAATAAAAAATTCTTTCTTCTTCTATTTTTTTGTGTTTTAATTATATTCGCAATAATTTTAGAAGGGAAGTTTTTCCCACTTGTCTAGGACCGTTCAAAATAATAATCTCATTTTTAAAGAGCCATTTATTTATTTCTTCTTGTATTTTTCGTTTATAAAGCATATTTTTTAATATTATATAAATTTAACCGTATTATATTTATATCTTAATAAAATAAACTTCGCTTTGTCAAGGTTTGTTTTTTTAGGAAAATATTCCCTAATTAATCCGTTTAGATTTTCAACGGCTCCTTTTTGCCAAGAAGAACAAGGATCGCAGAAATAAGAAGGTGTAAGATATGTTTCTATTTTCTCTCTCTCATAAAAAGTGATTTCTTTTCCTTTTGGCATAATTTTATAGCGTTAAAAGTTAGCGCTATAATGATACCATAAAAAGGGGCTTCGGGGTTTGAATTCAGGTTTCCGCGAAAACCCTTGACATATTTTTTAACTGTGCTATACTGCAATGTTCAATTAAAAACCGAGAACATTACAATTTAAAATTTAAATTTTGGAGAGAGAATTTATTTACTAAAAAAAAGCGATAATCGCCGTAAACTCTTT
>JAYEJQ010000042.1:0-4684 GCA_034660735.1 Patescibacteria group bacterium
TCGGATTCTTTAACGCCATTTCTCAAAATCACGAACGCTTTGATTACCTCCGCGCGAATTTCGTCTGGAACTCCGATAACACCTGCTTCAACAACCGATTTGTGCGAAACAAAAGCACTTTCAACTTCTGCCGTCCCAATTCTATGACCCGCGATATTAAGCACATCGTCAGTCCGACCTTGAATCCAAAAATATCCGTCTTTGTCGCGAAATGCAACATCTCCAGCAAAATAAACGCCTTTAACCTGCTTCCAATAAGTTTTTAAATATCTTTCAGGATTATTAAAAATTGTTCGTATCATTGCTGGCCATTGATTTCTAATTACTAAATATCCGCCTTTTCCAATCGGAACTTGCTTGCCTCTTTTATCAACAACATCTGCGATTACACCAGGAAACGGCTTAGCCGCGGAGCCTGCTTTTAGCGGAGCGCAAGGAAGCGGCGTAATCATATTCATTCCTGTTTCTGTCTGCCACCAAGTATCCATAATCGGGCATCGCTTCTTGCCGACATTTCTGTAATACCATTTCCACGCTTCTGGATTTATCGGCTCGCCAACAGACCCTAAAATCCGCAAAGTTGGCATCTTGTGTTTTAGCGGCCATTTAGTTCCGTATCTCATCATCGCTCTGATTAAAGTCGGAGCTGTGTATAAAACATTTACTTTATATTTTTCAACAACTTTCCAAATCCTGTCTGGCTTCGGCATATCAGGAACGCCTTCATACATAACTGTTGTAATTCCAGCCATTAGAGGTCCGTAGATAATATAACTATGCCCTGTAATCCACCCTGGATCAGCTGTGCACCAAAAAACTTCATCTCCTTTTATGTCAAAAACCCATTTTATCGTCCTTAAAACTCCGACCGCGTATCCGCCATGCGCGTGAATTACGCCTTTCGGTTTTGAAGTCGTTCCAGAAGTGTAAAGCACAAACGCTGGATCTTCTGAATCCATCTCGGCGATTTTCGCTTCAGTCGGCTGATTTTCAATAAAATCGTGATACCAAACATCAGTCTTTTTATTAAAAGAGACTTTCTCCTTATTATTTTTTACAACAATCACTTTTTTAATTGTCCTGCATTTTTTAACCGCTTCATCAGCGATCGCTTTTAAGTTGATTACCTTGCCACGACGAAAACTCCCGTCAGCGGTAATTAAAATCTTCGCGCGCGCGTCTTTAATCCTACCCTCCAAAGCTCCTGCTGAAAATCCAGCGTAAACAACAGAATGCATCGCGCCGATTTTTAAGCAGGCGATCATCGCGATCGCGATTTCTGGAACATTCGGCATATAGATTGCGACACGATCGCCTTTTTTTACGTCTAATCCTCGTAAACCATTAACAACTTGATTAACTTCTTTGTAAAGTTTTTGATAAGTATATTTTTTGGTTCGCCCGCTTTCGTCTTCCCAAATTATCGCCAATTTTTTGCCATTCCCTTCGTCAATATGTCTGTCTAAAACATTATACGCCAAATTAAATTTTGCGTTAGTGAACCATTTATAAAACGGCTTCTTGCTTTTATCTAAGACTTTATCCCATTTTTTAAACCAAACTAATTCATTTGCCGCTTCTTCCCAAAACGCCTCTGGATTTTTTTCCGCTTTTTTTAATATTTTTTCATAATCCTTGACGTTAGCGTTTTTTAAAACTTTTTTGGAAGGATAATACTTTTTTTGCTCGCTTAATAAAACTTCAGTGAGCTCCCTGCTTTTTTTAGCCATAAAAAAATTTCTTAAACCGCAAAATATTATAATAATAATTTCACAATTTAAAATTATTAACTAATAAAATTATATTTACTAATATTATACCCTATTATTTCCAATCTTTCAATTCAGTGTTTAAAAAAAATTGTAACTTTGATGCGAACTAATGCAGAATTACATAGACAATAAAAATAGTAAATACAAAAAGGAATTATGCTTTATGCGTAATTCCCTTTTTTTAAACCAATAAAATAATGTTATTGAAATTGCCGTGGTAAAAAACTAAAAATAATTTATCTCTTCACGTTTAAGTTCCCTTTTAATATCTAAATAATTTGGAATGGTTTTCGCAACTAAATTCCAAAATTTTCGCGAATGGTTAAATTCTTCTAAATGACACAGTTCGTGGGCTACAATATAGTTCGCGATATATTCTGAAAGAAACAAAATTTTATAATTAAAATTCATATTACCTTTCATAGAACAACTGCCCCATCTGGTTTTTTGATTTCTAATACTTATTCTGTTAAATCTAAAATTATAAATTTTATTAAGCTGAACAATTTTTGTGTTCACAAGTTCAAAAGCGGCATTTTTATATTTTAAATAATTTTCGCGGCTGTCTTTAGTCTTGATTTGGCTATTTTTAAACTTTTTAAAATATTTCAATTTTGATAAAATCCAATCCGCTTTTTGAGTTATAAATTTTTCAACTATGCTTTCGCTCAGTCCTATCGGTTTAGTAACGACAAAACTGCTATCGCAATAAACAGCTAAACGCATCCTTTTGGCTCTTCTGCTTGTTTTTAAAATATACTCAATTTTTTTATTTTGAAGATTTATCTGTCTTGTCATAATTGTAGCCCTAAGGGGAATCGAACCCCTGTTTCCAGGATGAAAACCTGATGTCCTAACCACTAGACGATAGGGCCAGTTAATTTATTTTAGGATATAAACCGCTTTTTGTCAACTTTAATCTACAAAATCTTCCTAAATATTAAATCTTTAACAATACAAAATCCATCAGTAAACTTTTGCCCATATTTATTATAGATAATTTTTATTGGAACTTCCTGATATTTTAATCCGCTCTTTTTAATTTCTGATATTATTTCCGTGGCATGTGCCATTCTATCTTGCGTAATTTTAATTTTTCCCGCAGCTTCTAATGAAAACGCTCTTAATCCGTTATGCGCATCAGTTAATTTTAAGCCAGTAAAAAGCCGATTAAATATTACAGCCGGCTTTAAAATAAAATATTTTTTAGTAAACGGAATTTTGCTGCTAATATTTAAAAATCGCGACCCAAGCGTAATATCAGTTTCTCCATCTTTTATAGGCTTAATAATTTTTTCTAAATCCTCAACGCGATGCTGTCCGTCAGCGTCAAAATGAACTATGATATCAGCTCCGTTCTTTAAAGCGTATTCATTCCCTGTCTGTAACGCGGCTCCTTGTCCGCGATTAACAATATGGCGCAAAACAGCAACATCTGTTTTTTTAACAAATTGAAATGTGCTGTCTTGAGAACAATCATCAACTACAACTAATTCCGCAAACGGAATTCTGTTTTTAAGATTTTGAATAACCGCGATTATATTTTTCTCCTCATTAAAAGCTGGGATAATAATAAATATTCTCATAATTATTCTTTTTTTTGCGCGAAGCTATTAAACTCTAATGAGGATTTGCTAACTTTTAAATAATTGATAGTTTTATTTAATCCAGATTTTAATAAAACAACGGGTTCCCATCCTAAATGATCTTTTGCGTATTCTATATTAGGGATATGCGAAACATGCGCTCCTTTTTCACGTTGCTTAAAAACAATTTGGGATTTTGAATTTGTACTGGAGATTACCTTTTTGGCAACTTCTATAATCGGCAAATCTTCTGGATTTCCTAAATTAATAGGACCGAGTTCTTTAGATTTCATCATTTTAATTATTCCGTTGACTAAGTCATCAATATAGCAATAAGAATTTCTTATATTTTGATCGCCTTCAACAATAACATCTTCGCCCGCCATTGCCCGAGCGACAAAACCTGAAATCGTCCTGCCGTCAGTAAGTTTCATTCTTGGACCGTAAGTAGTAAATACTCTTATAATTTTAGCATCAAGATTATACTTATTTCTGTAATTATGAACAAGACTTTCTCCAAATCTTTTGCCCTCAATATAACAGTTGTGATAACCGAGCGGATCTAATTGCCCAACATAGTTTTCTTTCAACTCCTCGCCGGGCATTGCTTTACCATATACAACCGAACTTGACAAAAATAGAAATTTAGCCTTATACTTTAACGCCAAATCTAACGTTGTCTTAGTTCCAAAGGAACTTGCCAACAAAACATCCACGCCTAATTTATCAAACATACTTGGAGAAGCTGGGCATGCTAAATGATAAATTTCTTGCAACCCTTGCCATCTGAATTTGAATTTTTTCAATTCAGGCGCTTTTTCCAAATCTATCGGAGTATTGATATCATGCTTAATAAATTCAAAATTCGGATGCCGCAATAAAAAATCTATATTTTTTTCTTTTCCAGTTGAAAGATTATCAATACAGATAACCCTGTTCTCTTTTACTAAATTATCGCATAAATGCGAACCAATAAATCCTGCTCCGCCAGTAACTAAAATAATTTTTTGCTTAAAAGATTGTTTGAACATAAATTTAAAAAATTATAAATATAAAATAAATTTTGTCTATCAGCCTATAAATTTAAAAATTATTTCACTTTTAACACAGCTGTTTTGATTCCTGATTGAAAATCTTGTTTAAATGCCAAAAGTTCAGTTATTAAGCTGCCTCTGTGATTAAATATCTTAATATAAGAGCCGCCTCCGTTTCCAGCTCCCGCGATTATTTCGTCAATTCCATCTCCGTCAATGTCTCCTGTCGCTACATTTACGCCTCCGCGAAAATTTTTGTCGTAAGCGAAAAATTGATTTTTAACTCTGCCGA
>JAYEJQ010000042.1:4784-12815 GCA_034660735.1 Patescibacteria group bacterium
CCGCCTCCGTTTCCAGCTCCCGCGATTATTTCGTCAATTCCATCTCCGTCAATGTCTCCTGTCGCTACATTTACGCCTCCGCGAAAATTTTTGTCGTAAGCGAAAAATTGATTTTTAACTCTGCCGAGTTGATCAAAAATTCTAACGTGAGGACCGCCTCCGTTTCCAGCTCCCGCGATTATTTCGTCAATTCCATCTCCGTCAATGTCTCCTGTCGCTACATTTACGCCTCCGCGAAAATTTTTGTCGTAAGCGAAAAATTCTTTTAAAAAAATATTATCGTCTGACAAATTAAAAGTTTTTATCATCGGGCTAAAATTTCCGCTCGGAACTGCTAACAAATATTTTTTATAATTGCGTTTTTTTAAAGTTAAATCAATGTCTTTCACGGCTGCCTTAACAGCGCTATAAACATTCAACTCTCCTCTCCCCATCTTGCCTGAATATTTCTTTTCTAAATTAACAAATTTATCGGAATTGTCAATAATAATATCCATAATCTCCTTGCCTATTAAATTAGGGTTGGCAGACTTGACTAAACCTGCGGTGCCAGAAACCAAAGCGGTAGCGCCTGATGTTCCAGACCACCATCCGCCGTAATAATCAGAAAAATTTTTATCACTATTTGAATAAAACAAGCTACTATAAAATCTCTCTCCAACAGCGCTAATGTCAACACATTTTTCTCCGTAATTTGAAAAGCTTAATTTCTTTCCATAATTATCCAAAGCGCCGACGCCTAAAACAATATTTCTTTCATCTGGATCGCAAACTGGATACATTTCAGTTATATTTAAATCAGAGCCATTGCTGTCTATAACGTCATTTCCCGCAGCGGCAACGACTAAAATGCCTTTTTTATAAGCTCGTTTCAAAGAATTTTCTAAATTTTCGCTTTTAGTAATTCCAGACAAGCTTAAATTTATTATATCAGCCTTTTTTAAAATAGCGTAATTAATCGCTTGCACGACTTTTTCAGTATCGCCAACACCCTGTTCGTTTAAAATCCGCAGCGGCATAATTTTAGCATTATGCGCGAGCCCTATGATTCCTCCTCTATTTTCACCTGATGCGGCAATAACGCCAGCTATAATTGTCCCGTGGTTTATTCCTATTTCCGTGCAGCTCCCGTCCGCTATGCAATCGCTTGTAAATTTAGGATTTGGATCATTGCTATTAGTAATAAAATCCCAACCATGCATATCGTCAATATAGCCGTTATAATCGTTATCTATTCCGTCATTCAAAATCTCTCCGCTGTTGATCCAAATATTATCGCGCAAATCAGGATGGTCAATATCAACCCCGGAATCTAAAACAGCTATTACAACACCTTCTCCGTCCGATATATCCCATGCTTCCTGCGCGTTAATCAACTTAAGATAATCCTGATAAACAAAAAACGGGTCGTTAGGAATTAACGCGGCGAAAATAGCCGTCGGCATTAAAAATAATAGCAAAAATAATAATATTTTTTTAATCATTTTAAATTCTATAGACTTGTCGCATAATAACTTTTTACTGCGATTTACATATTTTGGTCAAATTTTCCAAAAATTTTAACGCCTATATTCTATATAAGCTTATAAAATTTTTGAAATATTTGCCTCAAAATCTGAAAATCTCGCTACAAAATTTATTATGCGACAAGCCTAATTTATAATTTAAACTTTATACTTTTAATCGTTTTATTTTATTATCCAATATATTTAATTTATTTGCAAATAGTATAATGCAAATATTCAATTGTTTTGCTTGCTTTATAATTTCTGTTTTTATCTGCTTTAAATCTGTTGTAATTTTTCGTAAAATATCCATATTTTCCTCGCAAACTCATAATTTCTTTAATATCTTCCAAGCTCATTATTCCTTGATTATTATAACTCAAAAAAATATATTTCGTATTTGCTTTTAAAATTAAATCTTTAAAAGCATTTTTTGCTTCCGCGTGGGAACAATATAGCGATTTTTGATTTTCATAATCCCGCAAACCAGTTTTTCCATGAATTTTTGGATTGTCATATTTAGCGATTGTTTCAAGGATATGATAATTAGCAGAATACTGTCTATGATTATACGGCGGATCTAAATATAGAATATCGCCTTTTACTTTTTTGGTTAATTTATTTATATCTTTATTATAAACTTTGTGTTCTTGTTTATTAATAGTTAATTCTGCTGGGTGTAAAACAAAACTTTTTTGCGCAGACTTTTTTAACTTTTTTAAAAATGCTCCATAAACAGAAGCGGTATTCGCGCATTTATCAACCGATTTAATTCTACTGTTATTTTTTTCATCTATTAAAATCTTTATTATTTTTTTTAGTCGTAGTAAATTCAACTTATAGATTTAATTCATTCGCCTTTTGCGCGTATTCTTCCGCTTTCTCGGTTTTTCCAAATTTTTTATATAATTCAGAAATCTCTAAATAATATTCGGCTGCTTTATCCTTCTTGTTTATTGATAAATAAATTTTGCTGATATTTGTTAAACTAGGAATATCGTTATAACTTAACCCTAATTCCTTAATTTTTGCAAATTCAATATCAGCCTCTTCGTCTTTTCCAGAATAAATATATGCCGATAGTAGCGGCCAATGCAGATAAACAGGCTCGTTATTAAAAGACAAACCTTTTTCATATAGTTCAATCGCATCGTTAATTTTTTGTTGCGAAATTTTCGCCTCTGCCATTTGAAAATAAAAATGCGGCCTGGTCGGGCTTAATTTTATCGCTTCCTCCCCAAGTTCTAAAACATTGTCGCTATAACTTGCGTCAAATCTTCTTGCTGAATTATAAAACATCATTAAAAAATAATGGTGGCGAACATTTAGAGGATGCTTGTCTATTAACTTATTTAACGATTCAACCGTATATTCAACAACTTCAGCAGATTTATTTTTTGAAATTTTATCTGAATTTTGAATCACAAATTTAGCGAAATTTATCAACTGCTGAGAAATTTCCACGTTTTGATAAGTATTATAACCTAAAGCTTTTTTAAATTTCAGCAAAGTAAAATCAACATCAGAATTTCTACTGGAACTCAACGCTTGGATCGCTGTTGAATTAGCTAAAATAGGACGAATATTAAAAATATAAATAGAAGATGATATGAACAAAAAAATTACAATTAAAACCGCTGGATTGATATTCTGGCGGACGATATTTTTATCCTCTAAAATTTCCTCGTCTTCTTTAAATATCAATAAATAATTTATAAAAGCAAACGATAAAAAAAACATTAAATAAGTGGTCGGGGTATCAAAAACAAAAATATTCTGCATTATATACATTACTAAAATTATCATCATCAACGCGTATATATTCTTGAATTTTCCGCTTCTTTTGAATTTTACCCATAACATATAAAAAGCCGCGATAAAAATAGATAAATAAAACAGCAGTCCGATTGTCCCGCTGGCAACAGCGACATCAACAACACTGTTGTGCGCTCTGTCAAACCAAAGCTCAGAACTTGAATCTTTAATAAATTCCGGAGGAAAATATTTATTGAACACAATATTAAAATTTTCATACCCCCAGCCAAAAATAGGCTTATCTTTCCATCCTTGCCAGCCAATTTTCCAATTCAACACCCTTGTTTCTGTCGTAGTGTCTTTTAGCGAGATAGACGCAATCCTTTTTATCGTTGTTGTATTCTGCACAAAAGCAGAATTTTTATTCGCAAAAATCAATATTACTGAAAACAATATTATTACTAATACCGCTAAACTATATTTTTTAAATCTGCTCTTTTTATTAAAAACATTAAACAGTAAAAATAAAAAAATTCCGAATAAAAAAGATAAAATCGCCCCGCGCGTTTGAGTATTATATAAAACAAAACAATAAAGCAATATGGCTATAAAATAAAAAACTCTAAACTTATTCTTCTGATAGAATATAAGGATTAAGGCAAAAATTATATTAAACAGCAGGTAGCCGCCTAAAAACGCCGAATTTCCCAAACTTCCGGACAGGCGGGTTGATTGCGGATTTATAAAAAATTTATTTTTTATTCCAAAATATTCAGCAAGCGCTGTTATACAAACCAAAATACTTGCCACAACCGCGACATTTAATAATAACATCCAATCTTTGCTTTTTTTAAAAACGCTCGTTGTTATTAAAAAGAAAATAAAAAAATGAATAATCGTGAGCAATCCATCGCTCCGTTCAACATTACTCCAAAAACTGTTATAAAAATCCGCTCCAAAAATACTTACTACAAATATAATAGCGATATAAGCTGACAGTAGCCATCCAACTCTTGAAAGTTTCGGCAGATATGACGGCTTTGCTAAAACTAATAATAGATAAAAAAACAGAACAACTTCAATAATTATCCTGAAAGCGATTATCTTGGGGAAAATAAAAGGAAATAAAAATCTCCCAGACACTAATAACGGCATAAAAAGCGCGAGGCAAATTCCCGACTTAACAATGTAAAGATAAATTTTACTAATTTTTTCTGAAAACATAATAACAATTCAAAGATAAAAAATCAAAATATAAATATATAAAAAATAAATAATTATAAATTATTCGAAACTTTAATAAACTCATTTAATTTTTCCAGCGCTTTGCCTGTTTTAATCTGTCCTTTTGCTAATTCAATCCCTTTTAGTATACTATCAACTTTCCCAAAAGCAAGCATTGCCGCGGCGGAATTCAAAACAGCGGCGGCTAACTGCGCGTCGCTTGCCTTATTTTTTAAAATATCTAAAAATATCTTGGCGTTCTGTTTTTTATCTCCCCCTTTAATTTCTTCCAAATTATAAACGTCAAAACCAAAATCTTTCGGATTGACTGCGTATTTTATCATTTCCCGACCTTGTTTAAAATCAAAAATTTGAGTGTCTTTCGCGACGCTTATCTCATCCATTCCTTCATCGCTATGAATAATTATAACTCGCTTAGATCCTGTCCGCAATAACGCGCTCCCGATTATTCTAATTTTGCTTTTGTCTGACACTCCTATTAACTGACGCTTTACTTCTGCTGGGTTTAACATCGGACCTAAAATGTTAAAGTATGTTCTTTTTCCGTATTCAATCCGCGCGTTTTTCACATATTTTAAGGCTGGATGAAAATTAGGCGCGAACATAAAAACGATCCCGCAGTTATTCAAACATTTTTTCGCCTGCTCCGCGTTCAGATCTATTTTTATACCTAATTCTTCTAAAACATCCGCGCTCCCGCACTTGCTGCTTGCGGCGCGATTTCCATGTTTTGCCATCGGAATTCCCGCGCTAGCGCAAATAATAGCTGACACGGTTGATATATTAAAAGTATTCAAACCGTCTCCTCCTGTTCCGCAATTATCAAGGCAGTCAAAATCCGCGTCAACTTTAATCATATTCTCGCGCGTCGCCCGCGTAATTCCGATAAATTCTTCATCTGTCATCTCTTTTCGCTCAAACAGTTCAAATATTTTTATAATCTCATACTTGCTTAAATTTCCGCTAATAATCTCTTCCTGTATTTTAAATGCCTCGTCTGATGTTAAGTTTTTGCCGCTTTTTAGTTTGGTGATAATATTTCGCATAATAATAATTAAAAATTTATACATTTTTTAATCCAAAGGACTTTTTATTTTTTTTAAAATAGGGTTTGTAACTTTTGTGTATATCTGTGTTGTTCTAATATTACTATGCCCTAATAATTCTTGCACATAACGAACATCAACGCCATTTTCCAGCAAATGCGTCGCAAAACTGTGACGAAGCGAATGAAAAGTTGCGTTTTTTTCTATTTTAGCAGATTTTATCGCTTTTTCAAAAACTTTCTGCAATGTCGTTGTTGTTAACTTTCCTCCCCTATTGCTTTCAAACACCAAATCATTATTGCTTTTTCCGGCAATTAAGTTCAAAACGTTATTTTTCAATTTTTCAGAAAAAACTGTTGTTCTGTCTTTTTTGCCTTTCGCGTTTTTAATATGAATCGTTAATTCCTCCAGATTAATATCTTTTATTTTTAAATTTATTACTTCGCTTACACGCAAACCTGCCGCGTATCCCAAAGAAACCATTAATCTATGCTTTACATTTTTTATTTGGCAAATTATATTTTCAATTTCTTTTCGCGACAACACTATCGGCAATTTCTTGCTTCTCTTAGCGCATTTAAAACTAATCTTGCCTTTTGTCTTTAAAATTTCATAATACAAAAATTTAACTGAATTTAACGCTAAATTTATTGTTTGCGACGAATTTCCTTTTTTCTGTTTTTCTAATAAAAAGGTCTCAATCGCCTTGTCTCTCTCTTTTATATTTTTATTTTTTGCAAAATTTAAATATTCCTTTATGTAAAATAAATAAGCCTTGATTGTTTTCTGGCTATAATTCCTTAATTTTAGCAACTTTTCAGTTTTGTCTAATATCTTTTGCATATTCAAATAAAAATGATATAATAAATTTATTATGCGACAAGTTTAATCAATTTAAGATAATTTCATTATAACATAAGTTTGCATAACATACAAATTTTTGTTATTAAAAAACAAAAAGTTTGTATAAAAACCAGTTATACGCCATAATTTTTTTATCTTTGTGGTAAAATAAAGCTTGGTACAATATAAAACGACGAAAATCTAAATTTTTTCTATTTTAAAGAGGGGAAATATGGTGTCCTTCGGACGCTTAATAAAATTTTTAAATTCAAAATGGAGGTAAAATATACAAAAAAACAAGCAGAATTAATTTTTGAAAATTCATTGAAAGCTTTCAATTTAAGTGAAACTACAACAACAGATCCACAAATTATTCAATCTGTCATTAAAGAATTCAGATTAGATGACTTTAAAAGTACCAATAAAGAATTTAAAGAAATATTTCAAGATGCTATTTCAAAACCTCAAAAATTAAAACCTTTATTCGATGACATAAAGGAAGGAATAACGTCAAAACATCCTGCTATTTTAGAATTTGCAGAATTAGCTCTTAAAAAAGATTGGTTTAAACCATCAAAACATATTATCAAGTCAGTTCATGTTATTTATGTACTCGAAGCACTGACAGCAATGATGTGCAATAATCATAAATTTTTTGTTGAAGTTCAGAATCATTACAAGAAAAAAGAAAAGAAATATGGTCTTGATACTCTTAATATTATCTCAACTTTTTTCAACGCTTTAAAGATTTCACCTCATTTTTTTGATATTGCAAAACCACTTTCACTTGATCCTTTGTTAATTTATTTCAGAATTCAAAGAGGTCTAAGCAAATCCCGTTTATCAAGAAAAGAATTAAGAAGAATTTATCAACAAAAAGAGATCAATTTTTTTGAATATAAACTTTTAAAACCCATACAAAAAAATGAGGTTGAGCAAATCAATAAACTGGTTCGAATAAATATTTATGAAGCCGGCATAACAGAATATAAAAAAGGCTTTATCACAAATGCCATCAGTGCTCATGTATTATCAGAAGATTTAGTCATCGATCCACCAAATACTATTTTTAAAGAGAAAAAAGTACTACCTGAAAAAAGTAATAACCCTTTTTATAAAAAAATTGCAGAAAAAGAAAATTTATTTCCTACTATTACTTTAAGTCAAGAATGGACAAGTCTTTACACAACATGGAACATGGTTTTCGTTTTAGGCAATCTAAACGATTTAGATATAATTTTTCCAAAACTTTTAATTCCTTCGCTAATTAATTCAAAAAGTGAAAATTTTTTAGGAGTAAGATTTATATCACTATGGCTAACAATTAATCATGCTATTTTTAGAAAGGCCGAAAAGGATGAATTACTTGGTCCAGAAAATAATACTGAAATGGCTAAAGCGTGGGCTAAAATTAATAAAAAATATGCATTAGAATTAGCAAAAGAAGAAATACACGAGAATTCAAGAAGATTATTAAAAAATTATAAAAGTTTTTTCACACATCCTTTTTTCAACTTATTCAAAATGGTTAAAATATTTGTATTTGGCAAAAAACATTAAAAGGAATAAGGAGTTTTGGAAAAATGGAATTCACCCCTTTAATTCCCCTCTTCCATTTTTTCAAAACAAAAATTTAG
>JAYEJQ010000043.1:0-12752 GCA_034660735.1 Patescibacteria group bacterium
GGAAATGAAAAAAGTATAATAAAAAATATTATAATGGATGTCGAAAATATTATGCTAAAATTTTTTCTGCCAATAAAAGAAAACATAAAAAAATTCTTAACTTCACCCTATCGGGTGACCACCCGTTAGGGTGGCTTTTGTCCTTAATTCTTAATTCTTTTTTATTATAGCATAAATAAAAAAAAAATGAAAAGACATTTTGCAATTTGACGATTTCTAATCAATTTTTAATTTTAAAAATCTAAATTTATAATTTATTTGTAATTTGTAATTTCGAATTTGTGATTTAATGTCCTATTTAAATAAATCTGTTTTAAAAGTTAGCGAAAACGGACGACCGTCCGTTTTCGCTAACTTTTCTGTTTTTTAAATTCTTAATTGACGAGTTGCGCTAGTTTAATAATTATAAATTACGTTATTATAAATTACGTTATTTTATACTGTCATCCTGAATTTTCAAAATTGTCACCCCGCTGTTCGCGAGCGGCGGGGTGACATTGTGTGTGGATTATAGGATAATATTATATGGATTAGGATGACATTATTTTGTGTTTCGTAATTCAAAGTAATTAATTTCTTTAACTATTTTCTTTAATTAATTTTAAAATCATCAATTTTAATAAATTTGCCGCAAAATAATTTTAAATTATTTTCCAGCCGCCAGCAGTCTCTTTAAATTTTCCTTTTATGGAAAAACCAGCCGCTTTTTTATGTCCTCCGCCATTAAAAAAAGCCGCTAAACCAGTTAAATCAAGATACTTATCAGTTGTCCTTAAACTAACCTTAATATTATCT
Source organism: Patescibacteria group bacterium (assembly GCA_034660735.1). Lineage (GTDB taxonomy): Bacteria > Patescibacteriota > Patescibacteriia > JAACEG01 > JAACEG01 > JAGLTA01. The sequence continues at coordinate 796 of JAYEJQ010000043.1, forward strand.
TCATATTCTTTAAAAATCATCGCAAATTTAGACCCTTTTAAATTATTAAAAAAATTTACTGACTTCTCAATATTATCAGAATGCCCATTGCTGTCCGCTAATCTTATTGTCTCTTCTGTTATTATTGTGTAAGCTAAATTATATCTATTATTATATTGCAACTCGGAAAAAATTTTGCCGAAAAATTTCAAATCTTGCGTCCCACGATTTTTATGATATTGATAATGGTTAAATTTCTGCAAATTCGCGCCTTTATCCAAAAGATACGCTACAATATTAAAAGAATCAACGGTTGTATTCTTATTAGTAAAATTATTAGTGTCAGTTAAAATGCCGAGCAATAGAGCGGTTGCTGTATTCTTGTCAATCTGAAATTTAATAAAATTAAAAAACTGAGATAATATTTCAGTGGTAGAAGCGGCTAAACTCTCAACTAAATTAATGTTTCCAAAATATTCATTTGACGAATGATGATCAATATTGATAACAATTTTTTCCTTTAATAATTTTTCCTTTTTTTCCAAGCCGACGCGTTTTAAATCGCCTGAATCAAGGGAAATTAATAAATCAACATCTTCCCAATTAATCTTGCTCTCAATATCAAAATTCAAAAATGGCAAAGAATAATTATTATCAGCTCCGCCGTCAATAAAAATTTGATGCTTTTTTCCGCAATACTCTAAATATTTAGACATCGCAAAAATAGACCCTAACGCATCGCCGTCTGGATTTTGATGCGCGGTGATAACAATATTTTTAGCGCTATCAATCGCGCTAATTATTTTTTTATATAATACTTTTTGATTTCCCATATTTTATTATTCTTTATCGTCAGCGATAATAAATTTTATTTGTGGGACAAATTTTATACTTATTTTTCGATTCAAAGAATGCTGCAGCCGCTTAGATTTCCTGATTAAAATCTTAAAAACTTTCCCTTCAAAATAAGACGGCAGAATACTCACATATACTTTCGCGGATTTTAAATCATTCTCAGATTCAACTCTCACGATAGTTACTAAACATCCTTTTGGCAAATCTACCTCTCTTAAAATTATATTATTTAATCCGTCCCTGATTAAATCATTTATTTGTAAAATTCTGTTTGACATAGATTAAACTTAACCCCCCAGCCCCCCTTGTCAGGGGGGGGATAAATGATCCCAACAACCCCCAACCCCAACCTTATCAGGTAGGGCTTTCATTTTTAATTATGGGGATATTAAATTTATAGGCTTTATTCTTCCTTCTCTTGATAAACAACTAATTTATCCCCTTTTTCAATCGCTGTTTTACCTTGGAATAGAACTCCGCATTCGCTGTCTTTTTCAACCGAAAAAACATCCTGCTTGCCTGATTGCAAACCGACAAGTTCGCCTTCGCCGATGTTTTCATTGTCGCGCAGAATTTCTATTTTTGCGTCTTTTTTAATAACTCCATCTAAAACCTTTCCTCCAACAATAGACTTTCCTTTTTCTGTTCTAAAAATTTCTAAAATCAAAACCCGCCCTATCTCTTTTCTTGTTAATTTTACCTTTGTCATCGCTTTTATCGTGTCCCGCGCATAATTTAACAGGTCATATATTATAGTATAAATTTTTATATTTATATTTTTCTCTTTGGCAAATACATCAACGGTTTGCGGAATTTTAACATTAAACCCAATCAATATTGTTTCATCACTATCTTTTTGATTATTAATAATCGCTTCAGCCTGCATAACATCCGCTTCTGTAACATTCCCTAATCCGCGATTGATAACTTTTATCTTAATATCGCCAGCTTCAATTTTTTCCAAGCTCTCACTGATAACTTCTGTTGATCCCAGCACATCGGCTTTTAAAATAATATTAAAAAATTGAGTGTCCCCATTTTCTTTGCCTTCGCTATCTTTAGCGGCAAACTGATCTTTCCCGACGCCAGCCATTCTTATTTTTTTAATTTTCCCTTTTTGCGTTTTTTCAACAACCGCTTCCATTACATCTCCGACTTGAACTAAATTCTTAAACCCTGAAATCCTTACGGGCGCCGACGGAGCCGCTTGCGTTATCTCTTTGTCAACGCAATTTTTCATCAATCTTATCTTGCCAAAAAATTGCTTATTGATATTTATAAAATCGCCTTTCTTTAATATTCCTTTTTGAATCAAAACAGTTGCCACAGGTCCTTCGCCTTTATCAATATGAGATTCAATAATGCTTCCAACAGCTTCTCCTCTATAGCTAACTTTCATTTTTTCTTTATCTAAATCAACCGCGAGCAACAGCATATCTAATAATTCGCTCACGCCTGTTCCGTCTTTGGCTGAAATAGGGATGCAGATTGCCTTTCCTCCCCAATCTTCAACAACGACATTATGCGCGGAGAGCTCCTGTTTAACTTTATCAATATTTGCCTCCTTCTTATCCATTTTATTAACAGCAACAACAAACGGCAGTTTTGCCTGCTCTATAATTTTTATCGCTTCTACTGTCTGCGGCTTAACCCCATCGTCAGCCGCCACGACCAAAATCGCAATGTCAGCGATTTTGGCTCCTCTGGATCGCATTGCCGTAAACGCCTCATGGCCAGGGGTGTCTATGAAAGTAATCAAACTATTGTTTTTCTCGGCCTGATATGCGCCTATATGCTGCGTAATTCCGCCTGCTTCTTTGTCAATTATATTTGTCTTTCTAATATAGTCTAAAAGTTTAGTCTTGCCATGGTCAACATGCCCCATAACAACCACTACAGGCGGCCGCTCCTTAATATTTCCGCTATCTTTCTTTTTTAATAATTCGCGGAGATGATCTGAACGGGCAAATCTTTCGCCCTTTTCAAGCAAGGTATTTTCTTTGCATTTAGATGCTTTAATGCCTAAATCCATCGCAATAATAGCCGCTGTCTCATAATCTATCTTCTCGTTTAAAGAGACAAAAATCCCATTTTTCATTAAAATTTCCATCAACCTATTTATCGGCAGCCCTAATCTGTTCGCGAAATCCCTCACGGTAATTGAAGGAGGCAATTCAACTTCTTTAACTTCTGTCTTTATCGCTTCCTCTTCAGCTAACAATCTTTCCTCTTCCATTATTCTTTTATACCGATTAAACAATGTTCTCCAGTTCTGAATAATTCTGTTCGCGATTCTTTTATCAATTTTAATCGCTTTAGCGCCAATATCAAAACCGACCATCGGCAAAACACGCCGCAGTTCATTCGGGTTGATATTTAATTTTCTCGCCAATTCCGTAAAATTCATATTTTTAACTTACTACAATTGTTCGCAATAGTCAATAATACCTTTATTCTTGTATTTTTGTTTGAAAAATAGTATATTAAAAATAAATTAAGAAGCAAGAATTAAGAATTATGAATCAAGGAAATAAAATAAAATCGTTTACGGATTTAATCGCATGGAAAGAAGGGCATAAATTAGTATTGATAATTTATGATATAACTAAAAATTTTCCAAAAGAAAAAATATTTGGGTTAATTTCACAAATGAGAAGATGCGTTGTTTCAATAACATCAAACATCGCCGAGGGATTTAGCAGACTATCGTATAAAAAAAAAGCAAGATTTTATTCAATGGCGCTGGGATCAATAACAGAATTGCAAAACCAGCTTTTAATAGTTAAAGATATTGGTTATATTACCAAAAAACAATTTTAAAACATTGCTGAACAATCAATAAAAGTTCATAAAATTACTAATGGTTTAATTAGGAATTCAAAAAACCTTGATTCTTAATTCCTGATTCTTAATTCTTTTTATGTTAGACTTTCATAACATCTCAATCAAATCCTGCCTTAATCAATTAAAAACATCATCTAATGGATTGACAAACAATGAGGCGAAAAAAAGATCCGTAAAATACGGATTAAACGAGCTGCCTGAAAAAAAATCGCTTGGGAAAATCACTATTCTGTTAAGCCAATTTAAAAGCCCGCTAATCTATATCCTGCTTTTAGCTGGAGTTATCACTCTGTTTTTTAAAGACTATATTGATTCTGGCGTAATTTTCGGTGCTGTAATTCTAAACACGATTATCGGATTTTTTCAAGAAAACAAAGCTAATAACGCCCTAAATCAATTAAAGCGACTAATAAGGCACAAAGCTATCGTATTGCGCGATGGCAATAAAATTGAAGTTGAAAGCTCTAAACTTGTTGTTGGGGATATTATTATTCTACAAGCTGGAAACCGCATTTTAGCGGACGCGCGGATTATTGAAACTAATAATTTAACAACAAACGAAGCTGCATTAACAGGGGAATCCATGCCTATAGAAAAAAATTCAACTGCCACAAGCAAAGAAACGATTATCGCAGACCGCAAAAATATAGTCTACTCTGGCACTATAATTACCAAAGGTCAAGGGAAAGCGGTTGTTTGTGCTATCGGCGTAAAAACTGAAATCGGCAAAATAGCCAAATTAGTAAGCGACACAGAAGACGAAAAAACACCATTGCAATTGCGGCTTGCGAAATTTTCAAAAATTATCGGTATATTAACAGCTATAATTTCATTTTTTGTTTTTATAACTGGAATTTTACAGGGAAGAGGCGCTTTTGAAATGCTAAAAGTAAGCGTAGCTATTGCGGTAGCGGCTATACCAGAAGGGTTGATTGTAGCCGTGACGGTTATTTTAACTATTGGGATGCAGCGGATATTGAAACAAAAAGCGCTCACGAGAAAATTAGTCGCGGCTGAAACTTTGGGGTCAACAACAATAATCTGTTCTGATAAAACAGGAACTTTGACAGAAGGAAAAATGCATGTTGCTCATATTATCATCGGAGAAAAAGAATTTGAACTGAATGATTTGGGGGCGCGGCAAAAACAAAAAGAAGCGAAAGCTGTAAGTATGGCGCTACAGACAGGAATGATGTGTAATAATGCTGTGATTGAAAATTACGATGATGAATTAAAAAAATGGAAAATAATCGGCGCGCCAACAGAATCCGCCCTGCTCTCGGCTGCGATACAGTCTGGATTGAATAAAAAAGAATTGATAAAAATAGAGCCAAAAATAGACGAACTCCCTTTTGAGAGTGATAATAAATTTATGATTTCGCTGCACAAAAAAAAGAGCGGCTATATTCTTTACGAAAAAGGGGCTCCTGAAAAATTATTAAAAAAATCAATAAATTTTTACCACAAAGGCAAAATAATAAAACTCACAAAACAAGAATTAAAAAAATTAAACAAAGTTTATGAAAAATTTACAAACAAAGGATTAAGAGTAATCGCGGTCGCGTCGCGGGAAATTGAAAAAATCTCGCAAACGGAAAAAATAGACTGGGGCACTCTTGATAAAAACCTGACTTTCATCGGATTTATCGCGCTAAAAGATCCTTTAAGGGCTGAAGCGAAAGAGACGATAAAAATGTGCTTCTCTGCAGGCATCAAACCGATAATCATAACAGGTGATCATAAACTCACCGCTAAAGCGATCGGCGCGGAGATAGGGTTTAAAACAAAATCTAAAAATATTATAACTGGCGAAGAGTTGGATAAAATTTCTGACAATATATTTAAAAAAATCGTAAAAAAAATTGATATTTACGCTAGGGTTAATCCGAGACATAAGTTGCGTATTGTAAAAATACTACAAGGCGGCGGCGAGGTCGTGGCTATGACCGGGGACGGCATCAATGACTCCCCTGCCCTAAAAGCCGCGGACATAGGAATCGCGCTTGGAAACGGAACAGATATCGCAAAAGAATCATCAGACATTATTTTAATGGATAATAATTTTAAAACCATTATTTCCGCTGTGCGGCAAGGAAGAATTATATTTTCCAATATTAGAAAAGTGATCACCTACTTGATTTCTGACTGTTTTTCTGAAATAATCCTAATAGTCGGATCTATGCTTTTTGGACTTCCTCTTGCGATTCTCCCAGCTCAAATTCTTTGGATAAATATTGTAAACGACGGATTACCAGACTTTTCTTTAGCTTTTGAAAAAGGAGGTAAAAATATAATGTCTGCCAAGCCGATGAAAAAAAACGAACATATTCTCAATAAAGAGATGAAAGCTATAATTTTCGGCGCTGGAATTACGAGAGATCTGATAATTTTCGCAATATTTTTTTGGATGTATCAGGCAGGATCAGAAATCGCTTATCTAAGAACTCTCTTTTTTACCATTTTCGGCTTTAAATCTTTGGTCTCTATTTTCAGCTTGCGCAATCTTAACCAGCCGATCTGGAAAATAAATCCTTTCAGCAATCTCTATTTAGTCGGCGCTATAACGATAAGTTTTGCCCTGCTTTTATCCGCAATCTATCTGCCGTTCCTGCAAACCCTGCTTTCAACAACTTTTTTGAATTTTAACGATTGGATTTTAATTATCGCAATAGGAATTTTAAATATTTTAATGATAGAGACAGTTAAATATTATTTCATCGCGAAAAAGAAAACTTAAAAAAATTTCTATCAAAACCAACTTTAAAAAAATTACAAATTCCAAATAAATCTAAAATTCAAAACTGTTTTGAATTTGTGATTTTGGTCATTGTAATTTATTTGTTATTTGTAATTTTGAATTTGTAATTTACTGAATATGTTCTCAAACAGACTAAAAACATTTATCCTAATGGGTGGCGATCTACTGATACTCTACTTTTCTTTAAGCGCAACTTTAATTATCCGCTATGGAATATCAGAAGCCAGCGAACTGTGGAATAGGCATTTTGCGCCTTTTACTATTGTTTATCTAATCTGGATAATTGTATTCTATATAATCGGACTATACGAAAACGGCAGACGAAAAAACTCGCTCTCTTTTTATTCCTTGGCAGTAAAAGCTATGATAACCAATAGCATAATCGCTGTTATTTTTTTCTATTTTATTTTTTACTCCGAAATCAGTCCTAAAAGAATACTTTTTATAAATATAGTCATTTTTTGCTTTCTATTTTTTTTGTGGCGAAAATTATACTCAAAAATAATTAGCTCATCTGCCGCGCTTAATAATTTATTAATAATCGGAATAAACAGCCAATCATTGAAAATAATCAATCAAGTTGCAAAAAATCCGAATTTCGGATACAAGTTGATAGGGGTTGTCGGAAACAACAGCAGCGGACTTCCTGCTGAAATTGAATTTATAAGCAGCGAAAATTTAAATCTGCCTGATATTATTAAAAAAGAAAAAATTCAAACAATAGTAAATTCCGACAGTAAAAACCAGTCAAAAATAATCAGTGAACTGTATAAAAGTTTGTCTTATAAAGTTAGAATTTTAGGGCTTTCAAATTTTTACGAAGAGTTGAATAAAAAAATTCACATTAATTTGATAAATGAAATCTGGTTTTTGGAAAATCTTAAAGAAGGCGAAAAAAAAATTTACGAGTTTGGAAAACGAATTGCGGATATCGCGCTTGCGTGCATCGGGCTTATTCTATCTTTTCCGTTCTTGCCTTTTTTGGCTTTAATAATTAAAATAGACAGCGATGGACATCTGTTTTTTACGCAAATTAGGACTGGCAAAAATGGAAAAAAATTTTTAGCGGTTAAACTAAGAACAATGGAAAAAAATGCCGAAAAAGAGGGCCCTCAATTAGCAAAAATAAACGATCCGCGTGTTACTAAAATAGGAAAATTTTTACGAAAAAGCCGCGTTGACGAAATACCGCAACTACTGAATGTCCTGCGAGGCGAAATGAGTTTTATTGGACCTCGCCCTGAACGACCTGAATTCATAAACAAATTAAAGAAACAGATACCTTTTTATAGACAGCGGCTAATCATTAAGCCAGGACTCACAGGATGCGATCAAATTTCAGGATCCTATCACAGCGCTTCTCAGCAAGACAGTTTAGAAAAACTGCAATATGATTTATATTATATAAAAAACAGATCGTTCGCGCTGGATCTTGATATTTTACTAAAAACAGTTAACATTATTCTTAAAAGACAAGGGAGGTAGTCGAAAGTCTGTAAAGTCTGTAAAGTCTGTAAAGTCTGTAAAGCCAAAAGTCATATGAGTAAAATAGAAAAAATTAAAGATATAATTGCTTGGCAAAAAACAAAAAATATTACTTTAAATATTTATAAATAATTTCAAAATTATTATCAGGCTTCATAAAAACTTTATAGACTTTATAGCCTTTAGACTTTATGGACTTAACTATAATCAAACCTAAAAAAACTTTTAGTTGGAATGATTTTAAGGAAATTTGGCAATATAGGGAACTTCTCTATTTCTTTAGTTGGCGCGACTTAAAAGTTAGATATAAGCAAACGGCGATCGGCGCGATGTGGGCGATTTTCCAACCATTCATCACAATGGTTATTTTTTCCATTTTTTTTGGAAACTTAGCTAAAATGCCGTCCGACGGAATTCCCTACCCTATTTTTGTTTACACTGGATTGTTGTTGTGGCAATTTTTTTCAACCGCGCTTTCAGAAACAAGCAACTGCTTAATAAGCAACCAATCCATTATCACAAAAGTATATTTTCCGCGCTTAATTCTTCCGATATCGTCTGTTGCGACTAAATTTGTTGATTTTTTCATCGCTTCTATAATTTTAATCTGCTTGATGGCATATTATAATTATCTTCCAAATTTAACAGGGTTGTTAATTTTACCGCTCCTTCTATTAATAACATTTATGGCTTCTATCGGCGGCGGACTATTCTTGGCATCTGTTAATGTAAAATACCGAGATGTGCGATACGCGCTCCCGTTTTTTATTCAAATGATGCTATTCGTAACGCCAGTGATTTACCCAACAAGCATTGCTGGTAAATATTCTTGGATCTTAGCGCTCAACCCGATGACTGGAGTTATTAAAGCCGCAAGAGCCGCGATTTTAGGAAACGCGCCGATTAATTGGACGTTATTATTAATTTCTGGAATCGCCTGCCTGATTATGCTAATTATCGGAATAATCTATTTCAAAAAAACAGAAAGATATTTCGCGGACATAGTATAACTCCATATAACCCATCAGCAAGCCATGTATATTATTTTGCATTATGATAATAACTTTTTTTCTTGACAAAATCTAAATAATATAATATTATTTAGATAATATTATTTAGATAATATAAAAATTATGAAATTTATAAATCGCGAAAATGAATTAACAGTCTTAAACAGCAACATAATGAGCGGCGGTCTGTTCATTATTTACGGACGCAGAAGAATCGGAAAAACAGAATTATTAAAACAATTAAAAGTTCCCAAAAAATTCCGCAAAATTTATTATTTAGTTAAGGAACAACCTATAGAAAAAACTTTAGAGGAATTAAACAATAAATTCATAAAAGAACTGGATGAATTAAGCCTGCTTGACAGCCCAATAAACAATATTAATAAATTATTTAATTTTTTGATGGACAAAAAAATAATTTTTATCTTAGACGAATTTCCGCTATTAATGAAAGAGAAAAACATTTTAGGATATATGCAAGAATTTTTAGACAACAAACCTGAATCCGCCATAATCCTATGCGGAAGTTATATTTCAGCTATGGAAAAAATTAAAGACTACTCATCCCCTATTTACGGACGAAGAATGCTTTCTTTAAAAGTTCAGCCTCTTAATTTTAAAAATATAAAAAAATTTTCCATAAAATCAAGCAAAGAAGAGCTAATAAAAATTTATGGCGTCTTGGGCGGCATTCCTGAATATTTATTAAAATATTCAGGAAATTTTGACAACTTTATAAAAACAAATCTTTTTAAAAAAGATTCCTATTTATATGAAGAAGCGGAATTTTTGTTAAGATATGAATTAAGAGATTTAAGCCTGTATAATTCAATATTAAAATCAATAGCATCAGGATGTACAACTTTAAATGAAATCGCGCAAAAATCCTATGTAAAAAAAAATGCTATTGTAAAATATATCAATATGCTAATCGGGCTTGATATTGTAAAAAAGGAACTGCCATATTTATCAGCAAAAAAAGAAAAATTAAAAGAAAGGGGCGCTTTGTATTTTATAAAAGATAATTATTTTAATTTTTATTATAATTTCATCTATCCATTTAAAGAAGAAATTGATTTAGGATATACAAATAAAGTCTTTAATTTTTTTAATAAAAATTATAATGCTTATTTAGGATATATTTTTGAAGAAGCCGCGAAACAGCTTATAATTAAAAAATACAAGGCTAATTTCGGCAGGCAATGGGGAAATTATAAAAGCAAAAAAAATAAAAGACTGGAAACGTTAACCTATGAAATAGATTTATTATCAGTTGATCAAAAAACAAAAAATATTATCGCGTTTGAGGTTAAATGGAAAAATTTAAGTTATCAAAAAACTAAAAACATTTTGAATGAATTAAAAAACAAAATTAAATATCTGCCTTTAGAATTAGATGGCTATAAAATAAAAATAGGAATTGTTGGTAAAAATATAAAAAATAAAAATAAAATAAAAAATAATAACTTTTTAGCTTTTGATTTGCGAGATTTTTAAATTCAAACTTTAAACTTTATGACCAATATAATAACCGTAAAAAATATTTCAAAAAAATACAACATAACCCATCAGCAAGGCGGATATGTTGCTTTGCGCGATGTTATGACTAATGTCGCTAAAAGCCCTTTTTCATTCTTGAAACATAAAGCGAAAGAAGCGGTTGGAAAAGCTGGAAAAGAAGATTTCTGGGCGTTAAATGATATTAATTTTGAAGTCCAAAAAGGCGAAGCAATCGGAATTATAGGCGCGAATGGCGCTGGAAAATCCACGCTCTTAAAAATCCTAACAGGCATCACCCCTCCGACAACTGGCGAAATCACAATGCGCGGAAAGGTCGCCTCCCTATTAGAAGTCGGCACTGGCTTCCACCCTGAATTAACAGGCAGAGAAAATATTTTTCTGAACGGAACTATTTTAGGGATGACAAAAAAGGAAATTAATGCTAAATTTAATGATATAGTCCAATTCGCTGGAATACAAAAATTCATTGACACCCCTGTAAAACGGTATTCATCAGGAATGCACGTCCGTCTCGGCTTTTCAGTAGCCGCACATATGGAACCAGATATTTTATTAGTTGACGAAGTCTTAGCCGTAGGCGACGCCGAATTTCAGAAGAAGTGTTTAGGGAAAATGAACGAAGTGACAAAAAAATCCAGACGAACAATCCTATTCGTAAGCCATAATATGTCGGCTATTCAAAATTTATGCAAAAGGTCTGTTTTGTTAAGAGATGGGAGGGTTGAGATGATTGGAGAAACGGAAAAAGTTGTTGATAAGTATCTAAATAATCAAACTAATTCATTAAAAACACCGCTGAAAGATAGAAAAGACCGAAGAGGTAATGGTATTATAAAATTTATTAATTTCCACATTGAAGATGAGCGCGGTAATGTTTTAGACGACCAAAATATCAAAAGTGGTTCAAACATAACCTTTGTGTTTGATTATAAATGTGATGATGTTTCTAAAGCGTTAAACATCGATGTCGGGCTTTCATTGCACACACACGATTTTTCAACTTTAAGTGTCTTGTATAGTTCTTATCTAGGTAAAATTTTTCAAAATATTTCTCCAATAGGAGAATTTCGTTTCAAATTAAAAGAATTGATGTTAATAGAAGGCGATTATAAAATAGGGGCACGTATAACAGTAGACGGTTCTGAGTCTGATTGGCCACAAAATGGAGTGGGTTCATTTAAAGTCAACCAAAATGATTTTTACATTTCAAAAAATAAAGATTTTAAAAACAAGGCCCCTTTGTTACTTAACGGTGAATGGAAAATTACAACAAACAAATGATTTTTATGAATAAACTAAAACGAGCGCTAATAAATCTAATCGTTAGATCTACACCAAAGAAACTCCGTAATATTTACCGCAATTACGATGAGGAGCTTAAATTTGCATCACTCTCCTATTCACAAGAAGGCGAAGATATGATTCTTAAAAGAATTTTCGAATCACAAAAAAATGGATTTTATATTGATGTGGGGGCTCACCATCCAAAAAGATTTTCCAACACA
>JAYEJQ010000044.1:0-5658 GCA_034660735.1 Patescibacteria group bacterium
ATAAAAGAAGTTTTTCTGAAACGAAGTGAAAGAAAAATTTGGATGGAAAAGTCTGCAAGACTTCGGAATCTTTTATCTCTTGTTATATTCCCCGAAGGGCTGAAATTTAATGCAACGTTCCAAAGGAAAATTTCAGAGCTTGGAAGTCCGAATTAATTTTAATTGATACATAGTATTCTATTAGGATCCACTTTTCCGTTTTCAACATATGCCCTGCATCCTCCAACGCCAAATTTATAAGCACCACACTTACCATTAGTGTAGATTACTTCCCCTTTTTCAAACAATTTTTTCTCAGTTTCTGATAATTTTGGCAGGCAATATCCTTCACATTCATTTGAATCAAAACATTCTTTACCCATATCTAAAGTTGCAGGGTTGCAAAGTTCCTCATATTTGAGCCAGATACCACTTTCTTTTTCGCAAGATCTTTTATTAGTAAATATAAGTTGATTACAGATTACAACTGTAATAACTATAAGTATAACTGTAATAATTGGAATAATGATTTTTTTGTTCATAATTAAATTAAAATTAAAATCTTAATAAACTTTTCTGTTAAACAATGGCTTCCAAATTGAATATAACTGGTTTTTATACAAACTTTTTGTTTTTTAATAGCAAAAATTTGTATGTTATGCATAGTAATATTATAATGTAAATAATTATTAATATTATAACAAAACTTATTTTATTATGCAACAATTTTAAAATCAAAAACAATAAATTTAATATTTATACTTTTATAAAAAATTAATTAGCAACGACGCAACAGCGGCTAAAATAAATGTCCAATTTAAGCCAAATTTCAAAGCTATAATAATAGCGAAAGATAGCATTAAAATTCTTCCTATTTGTATCGCAATCTCTTTTATCACAGTATATTCATCAACTAAATGCCCGCAATCAGCCACAATTTCGTAATTCAAAGTATCAAACGGAGTGTCTTTAAAAATTCTCGCGAAGCTGTGATACGCGCCAGCAAAAAAAATTTGAAAACTGGTTAAGACAAAAATTTTAATAATCCATCCAATGGCGCAAAAAATAGACCCATAGCGAAGCATCTTTCTTTTATCAAATAAATCCGTATATTTGCCCACGACCAACTGTAAAATAATCGCGATAAAAATAATCAGCGATGACAAAATTCCAACTTTCAAATAATCGCCTGAAAGCAATTGCCAAATAAAAATAGGCCAAATTATAATTCCAACGCAATTCTCAGCACCGTTCGCCATATTAGCCAAAACTAACTTTCTGTTTTTCCGTGAAAAAAAATTTTTAAAAGTTTCCAAGATACTCCAACTAAACCTTTCTTTCGTCCGCGGCAAAGCTAAATAAGGAATTCCAGCGGATAAATAAAGAAATACAGCAATAATAAAAACTAAATTAAATCCAAATCTCACAATTAAAAATCCAGCGGCTATCGGCATTATTACGCTTAAAAAAGATCGCGTCGCCCACATCAAACTAACCTCTTTCCCTCTATCTGACTTATTTGTAAATTTAGCAAAATCAGTATGAAACGGCAACCAAAATAATAATCTTGCGAAAAGCAAAAAAATTAAAGACAGAGGCAAAAACAACGTTGGATTTTTATCAACCATAAAAAAACAGGTATAAAACATTCCATCAAATATTACGCTAATTCTTAAAGCTTGCCTTAATCCGATTTTATTTAAAAACTGCGCTCCAATTGGCAGAAGCAAAGCATAACTTAAATATCCTATAATATAATAGAGGAATACATATTCAATCTTATAATTTAATTTTGTTAAAAGAAAAATCGGCAAAAATAGCCCAATTAATCCCTGCGCCGCGAATTGAATCATCCTGCCAGAAAACAGAGACACAAAACCAGGCGATAAATGGTTGTTAAAATATTTTATTTTAAACATAAATTATTATAATTATTTATTATTTTTATCAACTTGAAAATCCTGTGTTCTTTTCACAAAACCTTCCTCTATTAATTCCATTATGGCATTAAATTTCGGCGGGTAATTCAAATTCTCAACATATTTACTCATCGCGATTTTGTAAAATCTTTTTTTTGTCTCTTGGCTTATCGGAATTTTTAAAATCTGCCTCAAACGAATTTTATTACCACTACCTATATTATTTTTGCTTTTTAATTCTGCTTCGCTAATATTAAAACGACGCGCTATTCTATACACCGTATCTCCTTTTTCAACACTATATTTTAAAAATTTTAACGCTAAAATATCATTTTTTTTCTGTCTTGCTTTGTCTTGCATATATGCCAAAAAGCCTTCATAAGATCTCTTGCTATTTTTAATTTTTTCTTGATCAGGAATTTCTATTTTTAAAGTTTGCCCAAAAATAATTTTGTCGGAATTTATTCCATTTTGTTTTTTTATTTTATTCACGCTTGTTCCAAAACGATAAGCTATATCCCAAAGATTATCTTCTTTTAATATCGTATAATTAAAAAAATTTTCGCCTTCATCGCCTATCGTTTCTTTGCCCGTGTATTCTAAAAAATTTTTATACGCGCTCTGATTTATACTTGTCTTTTCTAAATAACTATTTGCCATACTGCCATTATACGCAGCCAAATCAATATCCCAATCATTTGTAATTTTATGAGAATCAGCTAAGTGTTTCGCGGCAACAAGTCCTGATTTAATAGGATCGTCTCTATCATCAACCCTGCTGTTTATAGCCATGCCATATATTCTGCCTGTATCCCTTGTAATTTGAAAAACTCCTTTTGCTTTTTTGCCAGGATTTTTTTCGCAATTCCAATATGATTCTGGAATAGAAAGATAAATAAATTTTTCAGGAACGCCCTCTTTTTTAAAAATCGCTTTTAGTTCTTTTTCGTATTTTTCCATTCTCTCCCATGCCATTTTAAAACTATTAACATAACTTGGATTTTCGCTATGCTGTCTTTTCCAAAATTCTTTAGTCGCTAAAAAATTTTGCGCGTTTATCTCTATCGGCTGATCATATCCTAATTTAAAAATTTCGCTAATAGTCTTAAATTCTTTTGATCTCAATTCTTCTTTTTTATTTATTTCAACGTCTTCAACTATTTTATTAAAAGCATCTTCTATTTTTTGTTTATTCTCAACTTTTGGGATTATTGAATCTTTTTCATAAAAAAAACTAACTATTTCTTTCAATGTTTTAAAGCCGCTTGCAGCCATAATGCTAGTTCCAGCATATTTTAAAAAATTCCTTCGGTTGCATTTTCCATTTTCTTTATCTTTTTCTATTTTTCTATTCATCTCTATTTTTTTCCCATTTCTTGATTTCACATTCTGTTCCTTTAAAAATGACGGCTTTTCAATTTTTGGCGAATATTGTTCAAAACTCATTTTAATTCTATTTTACTACAATATTTATTAATCTCCCTTTTACAAAAATTATTTTTACAATCTCTTTATTTTCTATCCATTTTTTAATATTCTCATTTTCTAAGGCAACCTTTTTTGCTTCATCCTCTAAAATATCAATTTTAGCTTCAATCGTTCCGCGCAATTTGCCGTTTATTTGAACCGCTAAATTTATTATTTCGTCTTTTACTAATTCAGAATTATACTCAGGCCATTTTTGCTTAAAGACGCTTTCTTTATTTCCAAGTCGCAGCCATAATTCTTCAGCCATAAACGGCGCAAACGGCGCAAACAAAATTAAAAACTTGCCAAATTTTTCTTTATTGCATTTAACTTCTTTAATCTTGTTCATTAAAATCATCAACTTAGAAATCGCTGTATTGTATTTTAAATTTTCCAAATCCTCTCCAACGCCTTTGATTGTCTTATTTAATAATTTATTTATTTCATCATTTGGAATTTGTGATTTGGAATTTGTAACTTGTTTGTTTCTTGTTTCTTGTATATTATCATTAAAAATATTCCACACTCTGCAAATAAACTTATGCATCCCAGCCATTCCATTATCATTCCAGTCTCCTCCTTGTCGCATATCGCCAATGAACATCAAATACATCCGCACAGCGTCCGCGCCGTATTTTTCAATATATTCGTCTGGATTTACAATATTGCCTTTTGACTTGCTCATCTTCGCGCCGTCTTTAATTAAAAGTCCGTGCGCGCGAAATTTTTTAAATGGCTCTTCGCTCGGCGAATAACCTAATTCATTCATAACCATATTTACAAAACGGGAATACAAAAGATGCAAAACACTATGCTCTTTTCCTCCAATATACATATTGACTGGCATCCATTTTTTCAATCGTTTTTTATCTATCGCTTTATCCTTAAAATCGGTAGATAAATAACGTAAAAAATACCAGCAGGAATCAACGAACGGATCTGAAACATCAGTCTCTCTTTTCGCTAACGCTCCGCATTTTGGGCAAGTAGTATTTACAAATTTTTCAATTTTATTCAAAGGACCTTTTCCGCTTCCGTCTGGCAAAAAATCATCCATCTCTGGCAACTCAACAGGCAGATCTTTTTCAGGGATTGTTTGCCATTTGCATTTTTCGCAATAAACCATCGGGATCGGCGGTCCCCAATATCGCTGGCGGCTAACGCACCAGTCGCGAAGTTTATAATTAACAGCTCTTTTACCACAACTATTTTTCTCTAACCACTCAATCATTTTATTTTTTACATCTTCTGTTTTTAGACCATTCAAAAAATCAGAATTTATGTTTAAGCCTTCGCCGACAAAACATTCGGGTTTTAAAATTTCATCTAATAATTCTGGAAATTTTTTATTAATTGGATTATGTTTTATACAAAAATGACCGCGATTATTTAAGACAATCGGAATAATATTTAATTTTTTAGAATAATCTTTAATGCTTTTTTTAATCGTGTCTCGTTCGTCAGTAGAATCAAAAATGACAATATCTTTAATTCTCTCTTTGATTTCTCTATCAATTTTAAAATCATAAAAATTCCAAAGAAATTTTGGCTCATTTAAAGGAATTGTTTCTGGCGACCATGCAGGAGCGACTAAAATTAATTTTTTTATTTTCTTTTTGGTTTCTCCTAACCAGCGAACTAAAAAAGCTCCACCAGCGCTATGTCCAATTAAAATTGTATTTTCGTCTATTTTTAATTTTTCAAATTTTTTTTTGTATTCCTTGTAATTCGGATCCCAATTTTTAGGCATCAAAGGAGTGTTTGTTTGTATTCCTTTTATTTCTAACTCTTTTTTTAACCAAAACAACCAATTTCTTTTATTTTGTGGAATAAAAATTTTTTTTTTCATTCTTTCTTTGTCTTTAAGATTAGAACCATGAATAATTATACAATTCGTTTTTTTTTCAACATTCTGGATTCCCGCCTCCGCTGGAATGACATTTTTAACAACTTGCCTTATCGGCAGATTATATTTTTTCGCGAATTCAAAATCTCGCTCGTCGTGCGCTGGCACAGCCATAATCGCGCCAGTGCCATATCCGGACAAAACATAATCAGCGACAAAAATCGGAATCTCCTCATTATTTACAGGATTTATCGCTTTAACTCCTTTTAATTTAACTCCTGTCTTTTCTTTTGTATTATCTGTTCTGTCTATTTCGCTTTTCATTTTCGCGCTTTCAATATATTTTTCAACTTCATTGTAATTTGTAATTTGCGATTTATAATTTTTAATGATTTCGTGTTCTGGGCAGACAACCATATAAGTGCAGCCGAACAGAGTATCAGGACG
>JAYEJQ010000044.1:5758-12579 GCA_034660735.1 Patescibacteria group bacterium
GCTCTTACCGATCCAGTTTTTTTGAATAATTTTTACTTCATCACTCCAATCAAGCGTCTCTAAATTTTTTAGCAACTTCTCCGCATAATCTGTTATCTTGAAAAACCATTGATTCGTCTGCTTTTTTTCAACCTCGCTGTCGCACCGCTCGCATTTTCCTGAAATCACTTGTTCGTCAGACAAAACCGTTTTACAACTCGGACACCAATTTACAGGCGATTTTTTGCGATAAGCCAGCCCTTTTTCATACATCTTTAAAAACAGCCATTGCGTCCATTTATAATAATTCGGATTATAAGTTTCAACCGTTCTGCTCCAATCATAACCGTTGCCAATTTTATGAAGCTGGTCGTAAAAATGTTTTTCAGTTCTTTTTGAAACATCTTTAATATGCTCGCCTATTTTTATAGCGTAATTTTCAGAGTGAATTCCAAAACCGTCTAATCCTATCGGCTCAAAAACATCATAACCTTGCAACCGCTTAAAACGCCCATAAGCATCACTATGGACAAAAGCATACATATTACCAACATGCAAACCTTCCGCCGAAGGATACGGGAACATCATTAAATTATAAAACGGCTTTTTTGCTTTATCTAAATCAACTTGATAAAGTTTTTCATCCTGCCATTTTTTTTGCCATTTTTTTTCTATCTTTTTGTGATTATATTTTTCCATAAATCATTTAAATTTTATTTCTCTTCTTTTTTAACGCCTTTTTCTCCGCCACTTTTTGCAAATCCTCATACTTGTCAAATTCATCCATAATCTCCGCGCCAATAATCTCCTCTAAAACATCCTCAATTGTGACAAGACCTGAAACTCCTCCAAATTTATTTAAAACAACAAACAGGTGATGCTTTCTTTTTTTAAATTCATTCAGCAGATCGTCTAAGTCTTTATTATAATCAACAAAAATTACGCCTTTTCTGCACAATTCTCCAGCCACGCTATTTTTTAAATTTTCGCCGATTAAATCTTTGACATATAAAATTCCCATAATATCATCATAATCTTTTTCATAAATAGGGATGCGGGAATGTCCAGAATTTTTTATTGTTCTAATTGTTTTTTTGTCTAATCGCTGATCATATTTTAATAAAATAATCTCTGTTCGCGGCGTCATTATCTCCTGTGTAGTTTTGTCGGAATAAGAAAGCGCTCCCTTAATGATTTTTTCTTCATCAGCGTCAATATCACTTTCTTTTAAATCTTCGTGTTCTTCAATTATTCTCACTAATTCATTTTTTGAATAGACTGTTGGCATCTCATTTCCTAAAATTTTATCAAGCAACCAAGCTATCGGCCAGCAGATTGGAAAAAGGATTATTATGAATAATTTAACCAGCCAAGCAAATTTAGCTCCTAAAATTAAAGCGTAGCGGGAAAATGCCGCTTGCGGAATTATCTCACCAAAGATAACAATTAAAAAGGTAGCAGTTAATCCCGCGACAAACCCGGAAATAATTGATCCTAAAAAAATTGACAAAGTTGAATTTACCGCAACATTTCCGATTAGCAATGTGCAAAGAAGCAAATTTCCATTTTTGCGAATTTTATAAACTTTTTTTGCCTGTTTATTTTTGAGTTCAACTTTTCTTTTTAAATCATCCTTATTCAAACTAAAAAAACCTAAAGTAAGACCTGAAAAAATGGCTGAAAAAAGTACTAAAAAAATAATTATAAAATATTCCATAAATCAACTCAATACTTTTTTTAATTGTGGGACAATCTGTTTTTTTCGCGAAACAATTCCGGGTAAAAACATAACTTTATTTTTTATCTCTTTTTTAAAAATTTGTCTTGCTAAATTTTCTTCTTTTTCGCCTAACAAAAAAAGACTAATATTCTCTTTCAAAATATCAACAACTCCAAAAAACAGATATTCTAAATTGTCTCTACTTTTTTTATTCAATAATATTTTAAAAATTTCTTCCTTCTTTTCTATAATACTTGCGGAATCAACAGTTTCCCAAACTCCGACGCCTACCCTATTTTTTCCCATCTGAAAAAATTTGTAATCCTTTTCAATAATCTCTCCTGTTTTAATCCCTTTCAAACTTGATTTTGCTTTAAACATCTCGTCGCTAAATTTTTTCAAATTTAATTTCGCGATTTTATTCAATTCTTTAACGATTTTTTTATCTTCATCGGTTGTTGTCGGAGAATTAAAAAACAACGTGTCTGAAATAATCGCGGCAATCATTAATATCGCCGCTTCTTTGCTGATTTTTATTTTTTTCTCTTTTAAAATTTTATATATAATTGAACAGGCGCAACCCAGCGGTTCAACTCTCGCGTAAATCGGAGCCATTGATTTCAACCCGCCTAAATTATGATGATCAATAATCGCAAACAAATTATTTTCATTTATGCCGTCTATAAGTTGGCTCGGCTCGGTGGTGTCAACCAAAATAACTTTTTCCTGCTTCACTTCTTTTAATAGTCGCGGTATTTTTATTTTTGTTGTTTTTGGCAAAAAACTTAAAACAAATTTTGTTTCATTGTTTATTTCGCCAGCGCGATTTGCGATTGATTTAACGCCGAATATTTTTTCACTATAAAAAGCAGTAATCATCGCAGAGATAATTGAATCTGTGTCAGGGTTTTTATGTCCTATTGTTATTGTTCTATTTTGTTTCATAAATATTTAATTTATAATCGTTAATAATTTTTATTAACGCAATAATAGCACCATATACCATTTACAAGAATTTAAATTTTTATCATTTTTTTAATTTATTTTATAATCATCTTTTATTATTCTTATTTTTGTTTTAAATAAATCAATTAAAACATTTGTAAACCCATTCGGCCCAAAAATTCCGCTAACTTTTGAATCTTCTTTATTAATCCATCTCACTGGCAATTGTTTAATTTTAAATCCCATTTTTTCAGCTAAAACAATCATTTCAAAGTCAAAACCAAAACGATTAACAGTCATTCGGCTAACAATTTTTTCAGCAGCATCTTTAGTTATCATCTTAAAGCCGCACTGAGTATCTGGGTATTTCCAAAGACTTAAAACAATTTTAATCATCAAATTGCCGATATCCCCCATAATTTCCCTGTGTCTTGATTGATGAGTTTGTATAAAAGCGCCTTGAACTGACCTAGATCCAATTACTAAATCATAACCTTTTTTAAACTCTAAAAGAAAACTGTCAATATGTTTTATAGAAGTTGATCCATCTGCATCCATAAAAAGCCTATACGCGCCTCTTGCTTTTAATAATCCTTGGCGAACAACAAATCCTTTCCCATGATTTTTAGTGTTGTTAATTAGCCGTAAATTTTTTATTTGCGAAAAATATTTTTTAACTATCTTAACGGTATCATCTGACGATCCGTCATCAACTACCAGAATTTCATAACTAAAATTTTTTTTGCTTAAATATTTCTCTATATCCAATATTGTGTTTCCAATAACCTCTTCTTCTTGATATGTTGGAACAATTACTGATAAATAAAATTGTTTTATATATTTCATTTAGTATTATTAAATTTATAGATTAAAATATTTTTGTATTCATCTATAAGTTTTAATTCATTAACATTAAATTCTTTTTTTTCTTTAATTTTATTTTTAAACTTTTCGTCTGAAATTATTAACCCATTTTTATCATTTTTAAAATCAAAAAATTTTTCCGTTCTTTTAAGCGATGATCCTATACAAGCCCAATCTTCTGGATTATATTCAGGAAAATCAATATTATATAAAATTAAATTATCAGCTCCAAAATAATATTTTGCGATTAAATAATCAAATGAATTTAATAAATATAAGTTTTTTCTTTCGTATTTGTCAATATTATTTTTTAATTTATTCCATCCTGCTGAATATTCCAAAGGAATAATTAAATTTAAAAAAATTACATATAACGCAAGAAAAATAACTGCAAAACGAAATTTAATTTTAGATAACCAAAACCCTATTATTATAAATAAAAAATACGCTGATGGTAAAAAATATCTTGAAACAAAATATTGCTTGCCGATTAAAGATAAAAAATAAATTATTGATATAAAACCAAAAGATAAAATTAACAAGGTAAAAATTTTATTTTTTTCATTTATTTTTATTATCAACCAAGTAATTATACTTGAAAATAAAACGGTTATCAATAATATAATTGAAAATTCAGAAATCCAATAAAATTCATTCAACTGAGGCATTCCTAACGCGCCTAATTTTGAACCGAAAATAAAAATCGTTATATTTGTAAATATGTCGCTAAAATTTGCGGGCTTAATCCATGATAATCCGCCTTGAGAATTTTTTAGATGACCATAAAAAATTTTTATCCATGGTAAAAAAATTATAGATGCAATTGCGTATCCAATAATTAATTGTTTAAAACTTATTAAAAATTTTATGCTAAGTTTTTTATCTTTAGATAATTTTTGCAAAATAGCTATCAATAGATATATTGGAAAAAATATTATTCCCATATAATGCGTAAGAGATGCTATTCCTAAAAAAACTCCCCAAAAAATATAATACTTAGTTTTATGTGTTTTTACGCCTTTTGTAAAAAAATAAGTGGCAATGATTATTAAAAAACCGAACATTGAATACATTCTCGCCTCTTGTGAATACTGAATAGCAAACGGAGATATCGCTGTTATTAAACTCGCGTAAATCGCAGACTTTTTATTAAAAAATTCTTTTGTGAATAGATAGACCGCCAAAACTCCCAAGACGCCAAAAATTGCAGAGTATAACCTTATGCCAAATACGCTATAATTAAAAAAGAAAGCAAAAAATTTTACAAAAATATAATATAGCGGCGGATGAACATCATTGATAATCATATTCATCATATTTGCAAAATTTTCTTTTATAAAAATTCCAGTAAATGCTTCATCGCACCAAAAATCTCTTTTTGATATATTCTTTAATCTTAAAATTGAAGCAACAAACAAAATTATATAAATCAAATATTTCTCTATGTGTCTTTTCATAAATTTTTAACCTAAATCTCACATGGAATATCTACAAACTCAACTTTGACTTTAAACTTTTTCGCGATTAAATTTCCTAAATTTTGGACGCCTAATTTTTCAGTATTATAATGCCCAGCGTTTATAAAATTTATTTCAGCTTCCTCAACTGCTCTGACAACTTCTTCGCGAATATCTCCGCATAAATAAGTATCTGCTCCTAATTCAATAGCTTGTTTGAATTCAGGCGAAGCTCCGCCAGAGATAACTCCTATTTTTTTAATATTCTTTTGTCCAGCTGAAATAATATAAGAATTTGTATTTAATTTTTTATTCACTGATTTAACAAAATCGCTGAACTTTATCTGTTTTTTTAATTCACCGATAAATCCGACATAGAATGGTTCGGTTTTTTGAATATTCAATAATTTGCAAATACTAATATTATTTCCAATTACAGGATGCGCGTCAAGCGGAAGATGAAACCCGCACAAATTTATATTATTTTCTAAAAGCGATTTCAAACGATTTTTAAGCACGCCTTTAAATTGCGGCAGACTGCTTGTTTTACTGCTAAAAATCCCATGATGAACAATTATCATCTGCGCGTTTTTTTCAACAGCAACTTTAATCAACTTTTGTGAAAAACTCACGCCTGTGATAATCTTGCTGATTTTGTCATCGCCTTCAACTTGCAAACCGTTATGGCAATAATCTTTAAAATTTTTTACTTGCAAATATTCCTCGCAAAATTTCACAATTTTATCTCTATTTTCCATAAAATTATTTCAAATTATATGCCACTTCTACGGCTCTGATATTTTTCTCTAAAATTTTTCCGCTGAACTTTCCTTTTATTGCTTTAATGATTGATTCTATTTTTACCAATCCTGAAAAACGCGCGAATGCCCCGAGCATCACGGTGTTGATAATCGGTCTGCCCAATACTTCCAACGCAATTTTAGTTGCTGGCACAAATAGAATATTGCTCTTTTTAATTGGCAATTTCAAATCTTCCTCTCGTTCGCTGTTTATAACAACTTTTGTATTTTTCTTGCATCCTTTAAAAGGATCAATCGCGTCTAATAATGTATCGTCTTGAATAATTATAAAATCTGGTTCATATATCTGCGAACGCGTTTTTATCCGCTGATTGTCAATGCGCGCATAAGCTTCAACTGGCGCTCCACGTCTTTCAACTCCAAAATTCGGAAAAGCCTGTGAATATTTTTTGTCATAAAAAGCCGCGATTGCGATTAGTTCCGCCGCGGTTACGGATCCCTGCCCGCCGCGACCATGAATTCTTATTTCAATCATAAAAAATTTATTATTGTTTTATAAAATAATAATAACATAACCATCAAATAAAAACAACGGCGCGTGCCGCTATTTTTGCTATTTATTTTTCTACAACCTAACTTTGCTTTATATCAAACTTAAAGTAAAGTAAAGTCAACTTTACTTTAAGTTTATAACCATAAATAAACCGCGTTGCGGATTTATTGTAACCCTGCCCCGCTGCTCGCGAGCGGCGGGGTCAGGGTCTGTCATTGTTTTTCGCTAAATTATAATCAGATTGATAAACTTTGAATTTATATTTAATCGCTCTTAATTATAATATAGTACAAAACCATACATAGATCCTGAAATAAATATAGAAAAATTATGTCATTCTGAGGCGATAGCCGAAGAATCTGGCTTAATTATCAACTATATTATTTTAAAATCATCTCAATTTTATGTTGTGCGGTTTAAATAATATTTTAATTATAAGTAAAGCAGATCCTTCGACTTCGCTGCCGCTCCGCTCAGGATGACAATCTTTTTTGTATTTTATAATTTAATAAATATTATCCGTGTTGCGGCAGTCTCTGATA
>JAYEJQ010000045.1:0-2297 GCA_034660735.1 Patescibacteria group bacterium
AATAAAACAGAAGAAAAATAGTTATTTATTTGTTATATTAAATATTCAAAACTATTGTTTTGTATATGTTAACTAATTCGCTGACAGTTTTTTAATAGTAAAATTGCGGAATTCAACCTGTGGATAACTTTAATATTTTTTTAAAAAATAGATATTAAGCATTTTTAAAAGAATAAAGAAACGCAATAGGCATAGGGGGTTGACATATATTTTTAATATGTTATAGTGATAACAAGATTGAGAGAGGAATAGTTGGAAATTTAAAAGAGAATAAAAAAAGTGAGAGTAGGGAATATAGTTTTAAAAAAATTTGAAATTATATTTCCCACTCCCACCTCAAAATTCTTCAACAAAAAATCTCCAACAAAAAAACAACAAAAAATTCCTCTCTCAACCAAACTCTTCATAAGAGTTATTACAGAAAACCAACTATCAATCCACAATCCTTTATATCTATTCGTAATTTTTTAGCAGGACAAGATCCTGTTTTTTTAGTTTTAGATCCTTTTATTGTTTTTATATTACTGATTGCGCTATTTTTTTACATTGTCATCCTGAATTTTTAAAATTGTCATCCTGAATTTAGTTCATGACCTGTGTTTGTAGTTTGCTATATTCTTTTTGTCATTCCGAAATGAGCGATAGCGATTGAGGAATCCCTTAAATATTGTTTTTATTATCAGCATTGTTTAAGTGATTTTTCTCTCCGCTACCGCTTCGTTCAAAATGACAAAAAACATAAAATCAAAATTTATTAATCTTAATCATAATTTAACGATAAGTAATAACAGATTCTGACCCCGCCGCTCGCGAGCAGCGGGGCAGGATGACAGTAAATTTAATATTTTTTATTTAAAAAATTAGCGCAACTTGTTATATTATTTTTAATAAGCTTTTTAATTTTAAATGAAAGTTTTTAGCAAAACGCGCGATCGTGAAAAAGGCTAAAAATTTTTTATTTTCAATAAAACTCATGCCTGTCCGTTTCGGTAGGAATCGCGCGATTCATCAAAAATTTTTTTAATTGGTTTAAATTTAAAATGAAGATAATGAATCTATATAATTAGTGTTTTTAAAACAATAATTTTTTAAAAAATAGTCAAAAAAAACTGAACAAATTCATTTTTAAGAATCTGCTCAGTTTCCGATTTTATTTTTTCGAAAAATAATTTTTCACTATTTCTTTAGTGTTAAAGAAATAGTACTCAACTTCATTCTTTTTTAAAAAATTTTTGCTTCTATTAGGCATAGAAGCAACTTTTATTTTGGTGTAGCACGGTAATTTTGCTATACCGCTGGCCCTTGTAAATATAGATACTACACCTCTGTAAGTTTGCAAAAAAATAAAATAATCATCTATTTTGTCTCCAAAATAGATAATCATTTTTTTAAAGAGGAGTTTAGTTATACTAATAATTTCTCTTTTATTATTAACGCACCCTTTAGTATCAAGAGAGTATCTCATAACTTCAACCCCTTTTTTATTTAAAGGGTTAAAGGATTTTAAAATTATCGGAACTTTTTTTTCTTCCATTCCCATAGTCCCGACAATTTTGTGCCCTTGAATTGCTATAATGTATTTATTTGGCAATCCAAGGAATTCTTTTCCGTAATCTAAAATACCGTCATCCCAATATTTCAGTTTACAGAAAAAATTCGCTGCCTCAAATAGCTCTTCTCCTCTTTTAACCAGCAGTACTTTAAATGTTTTCATTTTTACCTTCCTTTCTTTAAGGTTCTTCACTCTTTGTAATTTAAAAAGCGATTTTGTTGAATGGAGGCAAAAACGCCCGTTTTTTTTAAAGATCAAGAATATTGTATATTTACATACTTTTATAATTATGTCAATACTTTCCGTAAAAAACATAAAGGGAAAATAGAAACCTTTTTTATTTTATCATGATTTGGAAGTTTTTAATTTTAATATTTGAGCTTGAATAATTTTTAGCAAAACGCGCGATCGTGAAATTAGTCAAAATTTTTTGAATATGTTTTTATGATATGGTATGATTTATAAAGTTAATTTTAATTTTCATTTTAAATAAATTTTATGAAACAGATAGTTGACTTGCATATCCATTCAAGATATTCGCGCGCCTGTTCAAAACAGCTGGAATTAGAAAATATTAAAAATACTTGTGAAATAAAAGGGGTTGATATTGTCGCTACTGGAGATTTCACGCATCCTGCTTGGTTTAGCGATATAAACAACAAATTAGAAGAAATAGAAAATTCAGGTTTATATAAATTAAAATCCGCGAGCGATAGCAAAATTAAATTTATACTTTGTACGGAAG
>JAYEJQ010000046.1:0-11759 GCA_034660735.1 Patescibacteria group bacterium
AAGAGGGACTTGGAAACAAAAACAAGTAATTGAAGAGATAAAATTATCTAACGAGGTATCACAAGAAACAATAATCGAAGAAGGATTAAATTAAGGAATTTTGAAAAATGAAATTCACCTCTAACCCTTCTTTCATTTTTTAAAAATAGGAAAAAATCAAATTTATAAGAAATAAACGAAAGCCTATCTGATGAATAAGAACGAAAAATATTTTTTGAACTCAAGCCACGCTGCGCTCTCCTCCTTTCAGTCGTCGGGGAATATAACAAGGGATATACGGTTCAGCCCTCGGCTCGGGCTTCACCCAAATTTTTCTTCCGCTACGCTACAGAAAAACTTCGTATATCCCAAACGTTATATGAAATTGTGCTGATTTTTTCTTTAATTTTTAATATAATATTCTTATGAAGGAACAAAACAATCTACAACCAACCGAGCCAACCCAAAACTCGAAGAATATTTGGGTCATTATTATTTTTGTCATTTTTATCACCGCATTAATTATTGGCGGCAGTGTTTATGCCTGGCAAAAATCAGTTTTAAAAGCAACTGAACAATCCTTTCAGGAGCAAATCAATACTTTGCAAAAACAACTGGAAAATTCAAATCTGGGGCAACCGGTTTCAGATAATTCATTAGATCAAGTTCCAAAATTAATAACCCAGATTTCTGATGATAAATACGAAGTTATTCTTAAAAAAATCCTCAAGATAGTAACAAGACAGATGTATATTTAAAAAATCTGGGTAGTGGTACTGAAACATTCTTTATAACCATTACCGATGTGTATTCACGACACCATCATAGTAGCGAATACCATAATGGAAATCTGTACATAATCAGAAGAATTGGATACGATGGTTATCCTGACGAAACTTGGTCTGATGAGCTCTGGAGATATGATTTACAGAAAAATGGAACTAAACTATATTCGACCAAAGGAATTGACTTTCGTGTGAATATAAACGAAAACCTTGTTGCAATTATTACCAACGAAGCATTTACATTGCTAGACAATAGAGGTAAGACGCTTAAACAATTTCAGAGTGCTGAAATAGTTGTAGATCCCGAAGCAATCCCAATGTTTGTATTTCTTGCATGGGAGCAAACTTCAATCTGGATAGGTAATGCATTTGGTCCGAGTTTAGCAGGATTAGCTAAAGTAGATACAAAAACATACACAGTTACCAAATATGATCTCGCAGACTTACCAGCAGGACCAGAATTTACCATCAATGTCCATTCAGAAAAATTGGCATTCAGTAATTATCCAGCACTATTTGATGTAGATAGCGCCGAGGATTATGAAAAGAGTGGTGCGAAAGTCAATTTACAAGTTTATGATTTAACAACTGACAAACTACAGTTGATTGCCACTTCAATTACAAAAAAATTTGAGCCCGAATGGATTGATAAAAATACCCTTGAATATAATGATCCAAACAGCGAAGGCAGAGTGCAAAAGATTATTGAATAAAAAAATCAGCACAACATCATATAACTAACTATATCCTTGTCAACCCCCGCCTTTGTAGATAAACCAAAAGCCGACTCGGATATGAGTCGGCTTTGGCAAACATCAGTATTACTTAAACGGCGTCCCTCTGGTCCAAACAGAATAGATCACATGAACCATTTTTCGCATGGCAGCCACCAAAGCAACCTTGTAGGGCTTGCCTTCTGATACTTTTTTCTGAAAGAATCTCTGGAACAGATTTGAGTGCAGAACCGCTACTGAACAGGCATTGTAAAGACGGGTGCGGAGAATTTTATTGTCTCTCTTAGTAATATATCCTTTGCCCCTAATGCTTTCGCCACTTTCATGCACTCTTGGGTCAAGACCAATGTAGGCCACTAATTGTTCAGGGAATTTAAATTTGTTAATATCTCCTATCTAAAAACGTTAATAACAATAATGGCGAAATTGGATTGAAGACAGAAGATATAAAAGATAATTCTGCGTCAAGCAATAAGCCATTAAAAAAAACATTTTCTGTGTAAAAAAAAATGATAATATAATGGAGGAATCTTACTTGACAAAAAGGATATTATTTGATATTATACAAATACCTTAACAAAATTGTATAGTATTATGTCAAATATTACAAAAAAATTGTTAAAATTAAGCAATTCTGGAAAAACTGTGTTTAGCGCGGCAGATTTAATGTTGCTTTGGGGAATTGAAAACAAAAATATTTTGTGGGTTGATATTTCTCGGGCATTAAAAAAAGGTTATTTAAAGCATATTCGTCGGGGTCTATACAGTTTAGATAAAATGGAGATTGATAAATTGGAATTAGCCGGCAAATTAAAGAAAAATTCATACATAAGTTTTGAAACGGTTTTATTAAAAAACGGAATAATCAATCAATGGTATAGTACATATTTTTCAGCATCAGACAGGCAAGCAGATATTAAGAATAGTTATGGCATATTTGAATATAGAAGATTATCAGAAAAAATTTTGAATAATCGTTTAGGCATAGTTAGTAATGATAATTATTTTATAGCCAGCGCTGAACGAGCTATTTGTGATTATTTCTATAAAGTTGGATTTCAACAATTGGATGATTTAGACGATGTTAAAAAAGATAAATTGATTGAAATATCAAAAATTTATCAAAATAAAAGATTAGAAAAAGATATCTTAAAATTAATTACGTTATTATGAAATTAGATAAAGATGAACATAGAAGAATAATGTTAAAAATATTAGAAGAAATTTCGTCTGATCCCCTGCTTGCCAATAATCTAGGTTTCAAAGGCGGCACAGCTTGTTATTTTTTGTATGGTTTAGACAGATTTTCCGTTGATTTGGATTTTGACTTTCTTAATGAAAAAAAGGACAAAAAAACAAAAGAGCGATTATTAAAAATGTTAAATAAATATGGTTCTGTTAAGACTAAAACCAGCATCAAAGTTATTTATTCAAACGAATATCAAGCTTTAAAAATAGATATATCTGATAGACATAAAAATAATAAATTTAATACTTATAAAGTTAAAGATATAGTTTCAGGATTGCCTTTGAAAGTTTTACAAAAAGAGGATATTTTTGCGCATAAGTTAGTAGCATTGATTGACAGAAGCGCTTCTGGCGGAGGTAATGAAAAATTTATAGCCAATAGAGATTTATATGATATTCATTTCTTTTTTAAAAATGGCTGGAAATTTAATAAAGAAATTATTGAACAACAAACCGGCAAAAAAGTTCAAAAATATTTACAGGAAGTCAAAAATTTTATAGAAAAATACACGAATGAATCAAATATATTAGACAGACTTGGAGAATTGGTAAATGAAAATAAAAGAATTTGGGTAAAAAAAAATTTAAAAAAAGAAGTCTTAAAACGATTGGCAATGGAAATTAAGGTTTTAGAACAGTAAGCACAAATGAAGACATTTCGTAATTCAAAGATATATTTAAAACACAGGAAATTAGTTTAAAAAAACTAATTCCCGCGTGAGGGAATATACGATTCAACTCTCGGTTCGGGTTGCGCCCAAATTTTTGTCCTTTTGAATTTCAAAGGCTGGACAAAAACTTCAGACATAACTATAATTATATAAAATAAAAAATATTAAAATTTAATTAACAAAAAAAATTATGAAGAAAATATTTTTATTGCTGTTCTTAACAGTTTTAATCAGCGGGTGCTCAAATGATTTGAGTAAAAATTCTCTAAATAAAAACAACGTTTCTGAAAACGTTGATAATAATAATGGCGAAATTGGATTGAAGACAGAAGATATAAAAGATAATTCTGTAGCGATCAATCAGCCATTAAAAAAAGATAATATGCAAAACAACCAGCAAGAAGACAATGTGCAAGCAGAAGATTTAGTTAAAAAGTATAATTCTGCTATACTTAAAACTAATTTCGGGGACATAAAAATTTCTTTTTATGGCGAAGAATCGCCAAAAACAGTAAATAATTTTTTAACCTTGGCGAAAAAAGGATTTTACGATGGCACAAAATTTCATCGCGTTATTAAAGATTTTATGATTCAAGGAGGAGATCCGAACAGTAAAGACGACGACTGGTCAAATGATGGAATTGGCGGGCCTGGCTATAAATTTGACGATGAATTTAACAGCCATAAACTTGTCCGTGGCAGTTTTGCGATGGCAAATTCAGGACCGAATACTAACGGCTCGCAATTTTTTATTGTTACTGCCGAAGCGACCGCTTGGCTTAACGGTAAACATACTAACTTCGGTTATGTTTCAGAAGGAATGAATGTTGTTGAAAAAATTGAAGCTGTTGAAAAAAATAAAAATGATCATCCAATTATTGATGTTATAATCAATGAAATTGAATTGATCAAATAACGTTAAAAAATATTTTTACTGAAATAAAAAATTTTTCAGCATCTCTTTTCCGCCTTCGGTGGCAAAAGATTCAGGATGAAACTGTACCCCTTTAATGGGGTATTTTTTATGCCGCAATCCCATAATCTCTCCACTGTCACGCGCGAAAGCTGTAATTTCTAAACAATTTGGAATAAATTTAGAATCAACAATCAAAGAATGATACCGCATAACCTCTAAGTCCTGCGGCAACCCGTCAAATAAATCTTTGTTATTATGTCTAACTAAACTTGTCTTTCCATGCATTGGAATTTTAGCGCGGATAATTTTGCCGCCAAAACAATAAGCTATCCCCTGCATCCCAAGGCAAACTCCGAGTATTGGAACTATTTTTCCGACATCCTTGATAACCTGAGCGCAAATTCCAAAATACGCTAAATCATCCGGGCTGCCTGGCCCTGGAGAAATAATTATTTTATCAAAACAAGTTTTTTTAATTTCAGCGATTGTTATTTTATTATTTCTTTTCACTATCAATTCAAACTGCCCGCCTCGCGATTTTAAAACTTCACCGATATATTGATATAGATTAAAAGTGAAAGAATCATAATTATCTATAATTAAAATTTTCATAATAAAAATATTATTTCATAGCCGCTAAACTTCTTTTATATACATCCAAATTTTCTAAAACTACCCCTGTACCTTTAGCAACACACAACAAAGACTCATCGGCTACATACGCTGGCACTTGAATTGCCCGAGAAATTAATTTATCTATATTTCGCAATAGGCTTGAACCGCCAGACAAAATAATACCCTTGTCAATTACATCCGCTGAAAGTTCTGGTAAAGTTTTCTGTAAAACAAATTTTGTCGCATTAATAATTCCTTCTAAATCATCCTGAATAGCTTTAGTAACATCATCCGAATTTACAGTCACGGTTTTTGGAAGACCTATTAGTATATCACGCCCTTTAACTTTCATAGTCATTTTTTGTTTAAGATACATAGCCGAACCGATATTTATTTTTATATTTTCCGCTGTGCGTTCTCCTATCGCTAAATTGTATTTTTTTCGTATAAATTCCGATATAGAAACATCAAACTTATTGCCGCCAACTCTTATTGACGAAGAAGTGACTATTCCGCCTAAAGATATCAGCGCTATTTCCGAAGTGCCGCCGCCAATATCAATAATCATATGTCCTGAAGGCGCGCCAATCGAAATATTAGCGCCGATTGCGGCTACAATCGGCTCTTTTATAATATAAGCCGCCTTTGCTCCAGCCGCGATCGTTGCGTCAACTACAGCTCTTTTTTCAGTTGATGTAATCCCCGCGGGAACCGCCACCATAACTTCAGGACGAAAAAGACGAATACCGCCAACCGATTTATTTATAAAATAACGGAGCATTGTTTCCGTTGTTTTGTAGTCAGCTATTACCCCATCTTTTAAAGGCCGCGAAGCGACAATTGAATCAGGGGTACGCCCAATCATCTCTTTCGCTTCAGCTCCAACAGCTAAAATTTCATTATCCGCTAAAGAAATAGCTACAACAGACGGCTCATTAATAACAATTCCGCGCTTCGGAATATAGACTAAAATATTAGTTGTTCCTAAATCAATTCCTATTTTTTTTAAAAACATAGTTTAATAATTCAAAATGCAAAAATCAAAATGTAAAATTTTATATTTTCTAAATTTTTCAATTTTATTGAACATACTTTTATCTTAATAGACTTATTTTTAATAATCAATAGTTTGCCGCTTTTTTGATAATATTAACAACTTCCCCGCTCCGCGTCAATATTCCTTTACCCCTTTTTAGTCACATTAAACCCCATATATTTTCCAAGCATTAATCTTGTCTGCGCGTCAATGGCTGGAATTGATCCAAAAATAATCATACAATAAGGAAACAAAATCCATTGAAAAAACATTGCAATATATTTATAAAATTTATGCTTCCGCGGCCGCGAAGGCAAAATCGTAATACTTAAAATAGCGGAAACTAACAAACCGACCATCGCGACTGTCATAAGATATTTTAAAATAATTGGAGCATTTTGCGCTAAAATAGTTGTTTCAGTATCATCGTTAAGCATCTTAAGCGGAAGCCATCCTAAAATAAAAATAAGTATCGGGGCTGTTGCCCACGAATAAACACCTTCAAACTGATTCCATAAATAACGGAATTTTTTAAAAAATTTTATCTTTTTATTACCCCACATATTCCATACCATATATGGAAAATTTTCTACGCCGTAAGCCCAGCGACGAATCTGATTATACTGATTTTTCATACTTACCCAAAAACTACCTTCGTAAGCCGTATCCATAGAAACTGGAATATACATAGGAATAACTTTATAATCCCCATCATAACGAATTATCCCCTGTAAACAAATCCTTGAATCTTCTGTCACGATTGTTTTATCCCAAAAACCGACATCAACCAAGGCTTTAAAACTCATACTATGCGAAGAAAAAGTGAACAGTCTTTCAGGTCGCGCTAAATCCGTAAAAAGCCAAAAAGTGGTGCTGTTATGCACAATTCTTATTAAGGCTGGAGACTCCCAAATATTATTATTATAAACAGCTATCGGCTGATAGCTTGCACGGCATCTATTCGGATTTGTTAAAAAAGAATATGTTAAATAAGAAAAATATTGCTTATGCGGACGTGTGTCAATATCAAAATTAGAGACTATTACATTTTCATAGGATATTTTCTGCTGGTCAATAAATTCTTTAGCTATATGTCCTGCCCAATTCGCGTTAGCCCCCTTTCCAGCTAATTCGCCAGATAAATTTTTAGGATGCAGAGTTATTATAAATTTAAAAAATTTATCTCCAAATTCTCTATTTATCGCTTCAATATTCTTGCTGCAATTTTCTTCGTTCCGCTCCTCACCTGACAAAACAACAATAAATTTATCTAATGGATAATCTGTTTTTACTATTTCGCGAAAAGTTGATTGTAAAACTTTCAGTGGCTCAATAGAAAAAGGCAAAACCAAAAGATGATAAATTTTTTGCCAGTCTTTATCTTTTTCTTGTTTTAATCTTGCCGCGTAATTAATCTTTTTGTCTTGACGAAATTTAATCCAAGAATGGATTAAATGGATTAACATATAAAAAACTCTCACTGTCCAATATACATCAAAAACGATAATAAAATAGATTGCCCATAAAGGCTTTATAAAAGATAATGTTATTAAACCTATTAAAGTTATCCATACCATCGCGCCTGGAATAATCTCTAAAATTCTATATTTTGTTCTATCTGTCATAAATTAATTTTTTACTAATGGCACGAACGCAAATCCGTGGTAGTTTAACTGTTCTAACAAATTATTCCTCCGCCAAGCAATTCTCTTTTTTTATAAAACACAACTGACTGCCCAGCCGTAATCGCTCTTTGGGATTTTAAAAAATTAACCTTGTATTTTTTATTTTGTAAAATTATTTCGCATTTTTCCAAAGGATGCAGATACCTTATGCACGCGCGGCATTTTAGCGGCATTGCAGGTTTTTTACCGCTTATCCAATTTAAATTTTTAACAAATAAATTTTTACTGTATAAAATTTTGTCGTCAAATTTATTCGCAACAAATAAAACATTTTTTTTATAATCCATTCTAACAACATAAAAAGGTCCTATGCCGCCTATCTTTATTTGTCGCCTCTGCCCGATTGTGTAAAGTGGCAAACCGTTATGCTCGCCGATTATTTCCCCGCTTAAATTTTTAATAAGCCCCTTTTTTAATCTTAAATTTTCTTGCAAAAAAAGATTGTGATCCTTGCTATTTAAAAAACAGATGTCTTGGCTCTCTTTCTCCATTGTTGGCAACCGCAATTTTTTTGCAATTTCAATAATCTCTTCTTTTAAAAAATCTCCCAAAGGAAAAAACAAATTTTTAAGTTGTGTCTGTTTTAAATTATATAAAAAATAACCCTGATCCTTCTTTTCATCTTTTGCCTTATATAATTTATAAACAATTTTTTTAGATGGAATTTTTAATTTATATTTATTTGGAATTTGAAATTTAAAATTTAAAATTTGTCGCCGAAGGCGGATATAGTGTCCTGTTGCTAAAAAATCAAAATTAATTTTTTTCATTTCCTTAAATAATAAACCGAATTTTATCTCTTTATTGCATTTTACACACGGATTTGGAGTTCGTCCTCGCGCGTATTCATTAAGAAAATATTTTATAATTTTTTGCTTAAACTCTTTTCTGAAATCAACAATCTTTAAAGGAATCTTTAATTTTTCCGCTACGGCTTGCGCCGCTGATTTATCATTTTTTAAATTGACCTGACCTAAATTCATAAACAGCCCTGCAACATCATACTCCTGTTTTTGTAACAGCGCCGCGCAAACAGCGGAATCAACCCCGCCAGACAAAGCAACTAAAACCTTTTTCTGTTTTCTACTATTTAACATCATAATTTGCCATAGCAATATCTATTGTAACAAAATCTACTGCCGAATCTGCTTCTATGATTGCTTCTATTTCTTCTAATTCTTTTAAATTTTTTGTTTGTAATTTTAACTGATATGCTGACATTAGCGGTATTTGACCGACAATCTCACCGTTTACTAAATCTGCTACTCGTTGTATTTCATCTAAATTATAAAATCCGTTATTCATAATGACTAACACTAAATTTACAGAAATTTTACCTCCATTTTCATCTAAAACAATCTCGTTGGGCTGAGGTGTTATTGTTCTAATCTTATTAGGAAATCTATCTTTAGCCTTTTTTATTTCAATATCAAAATCTTCTAAATTAAATTCTTTACTATCACATATTGATCCATCGCTATTACAATAAGTCATTCCACAATTTTTACCTTCAAATTTCCATATTCCATCTTCTTTGATTAATGTAACAATACATCTAGAAATTATTTTTGTTTCTTTGTTGATTCCTTGAATACCCAAGATACTATACCATGCAAGAATATCCTCGGAAATAATTTTTACATCTATTAAATTATTTTCTTTAATGATTGGCGCGGCTTCTTTTAAAAACTCTTTATATTCCTCATAATCTTTTTTTCCATCTTTTATGGTAATATTCTCATTGGGAATAAAGACAACAACTTTATCAACATCCAAATCTTCAATCGCTTTATAATATTCCATATAAACTTCAGATGGACTTAATCCGATTAAAAAATCGTTGTTTATTTTATTATCAGGACTTAAAAATATTTTGGATTTTAACTTCCCCTCTCCATTCGGATTGTATCCGTTTTTAACTTCGTCTCCGTCTGAATATCCATCGCCGTCAGTATCTGAATTTTTTGGATCTGTTCCATATATTTTTTCTTCTTTGTCTGTTAGCCCGTCTTTATCAGTATCAACAAAATTATTATTTTGCTCAAAAGAATCATCTATTGATTGCGGCATCATTTTTTCTATTTCGTCAGTTAGCGACTTGACGTCTTTCGGAATTTCTATTTTAATCGGCTTGTTAAAATCTGAGTATTGTAAATTTCCAGAAATATCAATGTTAAGCGCGCCTGCTGGCATTTTTTCTCCATTAAATTCTACGCCTGAAAAATCAACCATAAAATTAAAATTTGATTTGCGGAGATAAAAATCTTTCTTGTCTATCCAGATCTCGCCTTCTAATTTTTTAATTATGCTTGATAATTTTTGTAAAAAAGAATTAAATTCAGGATCATTGAAAATTTCATCAAACATATCCTGCTCTATTCCTTTACTATTTTCAATATCTATAAGCTCTTCTTTAAAAATTTTAATAAATTCTTTTATCAGTTTATCTAAATTATTTTTATTTAAACTTACTTGATAGCGATAGCATTTTTTGCCGTCAATTTTTTCATCTTTTAATCTTTTGTCAAATTTAATAATTTTATAATCCTTAATCAGTTTATTAAATTTTTGTTCCAATTTTTCTAATTTCTCTTTATTTTTAGTAAAGTCAAAAACGTCTGTTTCTAATTCTATGTCTAAACCTGATTGTTCCATCTGCGCTTTTTGCAACTCTTGCATTTTCTCAAGGTCTAATTCATACCATTGATTTGCAAATTGCCCTGCCATCGAAGACAGTGGAAATGGAAGCTGTCCTACTTTAAAATAAATTTTTTGATCAGTAAATTTTACTTCGCCGTCCATTTTTATCTCCATTCCGCCAAAATCAAAATTAAAGTTAAATTTCGTTTCGCCTTTTGGATCTGTTTCGTTGGTTTGGTCGGTAACTCCAGATAAAGAAATATTACATCCTGCATCTATCGGACCTGAGCCGAGTATCGGCATACTGTTTCCGAGCATAGATGCCTTATTGGGCATAGGCGGCATATCTTCGTCAATTCCATTTAAAGAAACACTCTCTCCTAAAACTTGCGGATTTGCATTGTTGCTTAAAAATGACAATAAATCTGTTTCCATTTTAGACGGATCAATATGCATTTCAACAAAAATGTCTGCTTTATACTTCACTGTTTTTATATTTTGCATTTTATCTACCATCAAACCGATAGCCTCCTCTGGCTTTTTTTCAAAAAAAGGAATCGTCATCTCTTTATTTAAAAACAAAGCATAACACCCAGCCAAACTCACGATTACGATTACAATCAAAATAAAAATGATTGCATAAACTTTCTTACTCATAAAATTATTATTTAAAAATTATTAAAATGAAACTTAATGTAAATCTATAAAAAATAAACGGAATAAAAGATCGCTTTTTGATAAACTTCATAAAATATTTAATAGTCAAAAAAGCGAATAAAAAAGAAAAAATAAAACCTGTCAATAAAATATAAAATTCTTGCGCAAACAAATCGTTCCTTGCTAATTCAGGAATTTTAACTATTGACGCTCCTAAAATTATCGGAATTGATAACAAGAAAGAAAAGCGAACAACTGCTTCTCTTTTTAAACCGCAAAACAGACCGGCGGTCATTGTTATTCCCGAACGAGAAGTTCCCGGAATTAAAGCGATTGCTTGCGCGCAACCGATTAACAAAGATTGCCTCCAATTTAACTTATTAATATTATAATATTTTTTAGCAAACTTTTCAACTGCTAAAAGCAAAATTCCGCCGATAATCAGCATTGCTATTATTGTATTTATGGAACGAAATCTCGTATCAATTAAATCCTCTAAAAAATACCCAGCTAAGGCGGCTGGGATTGTGGCTAAAATTATTAAAAAGGTTAATTTTGCGTGTTGATCGAATTTTCCCTTGCAAATATTGAAAAAGGATTTAACTAACGACAAAATATCTTTTCTAAAAAAAAGAATTACAGCCAATAATGACGCTAAATGCAAAACGATATCAAACCCCAGTTCATTTTTTTTATAAGGCAAGTCTATTATTTTATGCAGTATTGCCAAATGCGCTGAACTTGAGATTGGCAAAAACTCGGTTATGCCTTGTGTTATGCCAAAAATAGCGGC
>JAYEJQ010000047.1:0-5206 GCA_034660735.1 Patescibacteria group bacterium
TCTATATTATCATCATTAAAATACTTTCCTTGAAATTCTGAACAAAAACCCATTTTTGATGATTTTGTGCTAATACATAAAGATAAAATTCTTTTATTAAGTGCTAAGGCAAAACCACATTCTTGCTCTGTGTACTGTCTGCCTGTATAATTTTGAGTCCTTAATGCAATAAATATTCCGCTTGTTTTAAGTTCAGATATTAATTTATCTCTCCATATAGCAATAGCGGGGATATCTTCATGCGCAAGAAAAATAGTAAATCCTATTTTTTCCATATTACACTTTATTTTACCGGCTAACTTTTTATCGTCGGTAGCATAAGAAATAAAAATCTTTTTAGAATCTTCGGGACCATACGGAAATAACCATTCATTAAATCCTTTCATTGTTAATTTTAACTCAGAATAGCTTTCTAGTTTACCATTATAACTGACTAAATAATTTTTATAAACAAGATGACGAATAGCATATCTTAACTCATCTTTGTTAAATTTATCTTTTATTGTCTCCACTAATTTATCGTAATTTATTAATACCCCGATATCTTTATCAGAGTTAATAATAATTTCCCTTATTGCGCTAAATATTAAATTATATCTTCTTTCTTTTAATAACATATTATTTAAAATTATTTAAAATAAATTTTCTTTTATAATTTTATGTAAAATAAATTCCACAAAAAAGGTCTCCCGTCGGCGACAGTCCTTTCGGATTGCCCAGTGCCCTTTCGGGCAAAGACCATAAACACAGTACCGATCAGCCACCGACACTCGCGAGCAGCGGGGTAAAAAGACCGCTTTTGTGTTTATGGATTTGAACCATACCTCAAACAAAAAATTCAAGGGTTAGATTTTTGAATTGTTGGCTGTAACATAGCAAAAAATGTAAAAAAATCAATAAAAAAACCGCTTAAAATTAAGCAGTTTTTTTTTAGTCACAAAAAATTTAAAATTAGATTTTATCTAATCTAATTGTCAACTCGCGATAATATTTACAATTTTAAAATCCGCTCAAATTTTTTCTTGTCTTTGTATTCGCCGATAATTGTTAAATTCAATTTTTGATTTGTAAAAATGTCCCGCGCTGTTTCTTGAATGTCGCTCGCTGTTATTTTGTCTATTTTAGCAAAATGCTCTTTCGGGGATGAAATTTTATTCAATAAAATTTCCTGATTAGTTAAAAAACTCGCAATCTGATCCGATGTTTCCAAACTGATAGCGCTCGCTCCTTTTATGTAATCTTTTGCTTTCTGCAACTCGTCTTTTTTAACTCCATTTTCAGCGATTTTTTTATATTCGCGAAGAATTATTTTAATAACTTGTTCAATATTATTTTTATCCACGCCTGCTTGCGTTGCCAAGTATCCACAGTCAGTATATCCCTGATAAGCAGTTCGCACATAATAAGCCAATCCGCGCCGTTCACGAACCTCTATAAAAAGCCGCGAACTCATATTTCCGCCAAGAATAATGCTTAATAACTTTAACGCCCATCGCCGTTTGTCGCTTAATCCATATCCGCGAACGCCAAGGCAAAAATGCGCCTGATCCGTTTTTTTGTGATGCAATAAAACTTGCGGTTTTTCTTGTTCGGTGTTAGCAATTTTTATTTTTTGCTTCTCGCCGTTTTTAATTTTTTTAAAATGTTTTTCTACAACTTTTGTTAAATTCTCAATACTGCCTATTTTGCCAGCGACGCAAACAACTGTATTTTCAGTTGTATAATGCTTGTTAAAATAGTCCGCAAAATCATCTCTTTTAAAATTTAAAATATTTTTTTCAGTTCCTATTATCAAATTTCCCAATGAATCAGATTTGTAAAGCAGTTTTTCAAACAGATCACCGACATAATGCATCGGCGTATCTTGAACCATTTTCATCTCTTCTAAAATAACTCCTCGCTCGCGATTAATCTCTTCGGATGAAAATTTAGAATTCAACAAAATATCAGAAATTACATCTAAAGCTAAAGGAAAATGAGACGCGTCTGCTTTTATATAAAAACCTGTCGCGTCTTTGCCCGTGAAAGCGTTAAATTCCGCGCCAACTTTATCCATCTCTGTTGAAATGCTTAAAGCGGTCGGGCGTTTTTTTGTCCCCTTAAAAAATATGTGCTCTAAAAAATGAGAAATCCCATTTAATTTTTCACTTTCATAACGAGAACCAGTTCCAACCATTACCAATACTGTAGTGATTTCAGTGTTTTTGCTCGGCGCAAAAATTAACCGCAACCCATTTTTTAAAATAATTTTTTTAAACATAAATATTTAAAATTAAAAAATAATTAGATTTTTTAAAAAAATAACGCAATATTATGCAGTAAAATGAATAAAAATCGCAAAGTTTAAAAACCCGCCGTCCTACTTTTTTCTTATAAAAATTGCGGATGAAATTATCAATAATCCCCCAACGACAATATTCCAAGTTAACACTTCGTTAAATAAAATTATTCCGAATAAAATTGCGCTTATTACTTCAACATAAGACAAAAAAGAAGCTGTTGATGCTTTTATCTGTTTTAAAGCTGAAAAAAATAATCCAAAACCTACTAACCCTATTAATATTGCATAAATTGAAGCAACAGAAATTTGAAAAATTGTTGGAAATGGATAATTTATAAAAATAAATGGCAAAAATACAATTGCTCCAACTAAATTTTGATAAAAAATAGTTTCAAATTTTGAATAATTGTTGGATTCTTTTTTGAAAATAACAACGGTTGAGGAATATATAATTGCAGATAAAAGCATTGAAGACATTCCTATAAAATCTTTATTCGCAAAACTAATTTCTTTATTCAAATAAATTAGTACGATTCCGAAAAATGTTATAAAGAGCAAAACAATATTCTTTTTTGAAATTTTTTCTTTTAAAAATAATGCGCTTAATATTGTAGCGAAGATTGGCCAAGTATAAAGAATAATTACTGCATTTCCGATTGAAGTAAAGGTGAAACCTACAAAATAGAAAAACATTCTAATAGCGTTCAATGAAGACGCCAATAATATTAATTTATTTTTTGAATGGAATAATTTTGTTCTTTTAAATAAAAAGAATGCTCCCAATATTAATGTTGGGACTGCAAGTCTGAAAAAAGCGATTGTTGTCGGTGGCAAATTTAGATATTTTACAAAAACGCCTGTTGATCCCCAGACGACGGACGCCAAAACAACTTCTAAGCATGGATTAAATTTCATCTACAAATTAATTAATAAACTATTTTGCTCAATAAACTTGCGCGAAATAACGCCTGAACTTAATCAAAATCTGACTAAAATAATCAATATTTACCAACCTATTCTTAACAAAAATTATTTTTACAATCTCTTTATTCCTAGTCAGTTTTTTTTGCTTTTTCGCCATCCGTTTCTTTTTTTTCATTAACTGCATCATCTTTTTGGTCATCGTCTTTTTTGTCAATTTCACCTTTTTTCTTTTCAGTTGAAATCTCTTTTTTTTGTTCTTCTTCTCTTTTCTCTTCTTGGATGTCAATTTTCCATTTAGTGAGTTTGCTTGCCAATCGAACATTTTGTCCGCTCTTTCCTATCGCTAAAGAAAATTGATCCGATTTTACTTTAACTGCTGCCATTTTTTTATCTTCGTCTATATTGATTGATAAAATTTTAGCTGGCGACAAAGAATTTTTAATAAATTTTTCAATGTTTTTTTCGTATTCAATAACATCTATTTTTTCACCGCTAAGTTCGCCTATTATGGTTTGAATTCTATTGCCTCGCTGCCCGATGCAAGATCCGATCGGATCAATGGTTTCGTCGTCAGTTGAGACTGCCACCTTAGAACGTTCGCCAGCTTCTCTCGCAATCGCTTTTATTTTTACCGTCCCGCTGGAAATTTCAGGTATCTCTAAAGAAAAAAGCTCTTTGACTATCTCTTCGCTGTGTCGCGAAAGGACTATTTCAGGACCTTTTCTCCCTTGCTCTACTGACATTATATAAAATCTCATCTGTTCGCCGATATTATATTTTTCATTTTTAATTTGATTCTCTGGCGGCAAAATAGCTGTTGCTTTTCCTATGCTCACTAAAACAAAACGCGGATCGTAACGTTGGATAACCCCACTCACAACAGTGTTTTCCATATTTTTTATCTCTTCATACAAAGTGTCTCTTTCTGCTTCGCGCAATTTTTGAATAATAACCTGCTTAGCTGTCTGCGCTGCCATTCTGCCGTAATCTTCGGGAGGTTCTAACTCTGTAATTATCTCTTCGCCAATTTCAATGTCTTTTTTTATTTTTAGCGCCTCACTTACCTGAATTTCCGTCCGCGGATTAAATTTCTTTTTTTCCTCTATTAAACTGTCGTTTTCTAAATTATCGCCCTTCTTTTTTTCTAACGGCAAATCCGCATTTTTATTTTCATCTTTTTTATCTTCGGCAAAATCCGATTCTTCTTCCAGAGGCGCGTCCTCAACAACTGTTTTTACATCGTAAATTTTAACGGTTCCGTCCTGAACATTAAATTTGGTTTTAATATTCTGCGTTTTGTCCCCATAGTCCTTGCGATAAGCTGCCGCAAGAGCGGATTCTATTGTTGTTAAAACCTGTTTTTCGGATAAACCTTTTTCTTCGCAAATCTGTTTTAATGCTGAATAAAATTGTTTTGAGTCTTGTAACATAAATTTTTTAATTAGATTATGAGTTGCTATAATTTTTTTGAATAAAAAACATTGGATTTATTGTCACCCCGCTGCTCGCGAGCGGCGGGGTCTGTCGTTGCTTATCACTACAGTATGATTAAGATTATTAAAACTTTAAATATTATAGTTTGTATTTCTGAATAATCTTTAGTTAAAAATAAACACAGATCCTGAAATAAATTCAGGATGACAATATAAAAAAACTATCATCGCTCGTTAAATTGTATTTAAAAAAATAAACGGCTGTTTCTGCCGTTCGTATAAGTATTTACACAATAGCAAAATTCTATATTCTTGTCAAATTTTTTGTACTGATTTTTTTGTGCTGATAATTAAATTATAGCGAAAACGCGCAGTCGCGCAAAATGCTAAAAATAAAAATTTGGATAAATTTAATAAATTTTAGTTTAAAAAAATTCTTGACTAAATGGACGATCGCGCATTTAGTCAAAAATTTCTTAAAATTATGGGGATAGAAATAATTGGATTAAAAAAAACGGAGCCGTCCTCAAGGTCATCCGTTTTGTGGTCGCTTAATTGCGACAAAATT
>JAYEJQ010000047.1:5306-9336 GCA_034660735.1 Patescibacteria group bacterium
CTAAATGGACGATCGCGCATTTAGTCAAAAATTTCTTAAAATTATGGGGATAGAAATAATTGGATTAAAAAAAACGGAGCCGTCCTCAAGGTCATCCGTTTTGTGGTCGCTTAATTGCGACAAAATTTATAATTCAGAAGCTGCCGTCTCTTTGCGAAAGCGGACGACAATTCCTGTTTTTGTGATTTTAATCATCATCGGGTCGCCGCGCGTTGTGGCGAACTCCTTAATTTTTTTATGCTGATGAATAA
Organism: Patescibacteria group bacterium; assembly: GCA_034660735.1. GTDB lineage: Bacteria > Patescibacteriota > Patescibacteriia > JAACEG01 > JAACEG01 > JAGLTA01. The sequence goes on from JAYEJQ010000047.1 coordinate 5,558, forward strand.
ATTTATCAGCAAAAAAATTATAAGAAATCACTACATCCTCCAACTCGGTTGGCTGGAGAAAAAACGCGGGATTCAGTAAAAAAATATTTTTTACTGAAAATTTCATCGGCTGCAAGCCGATGCCTCTTTTAAAGGGGTCAACATCCTTAATTTGGATATTGAAAAATATCGCCTCATCGTTGACTTGAGGCGAAATGTTAAAAGGCGGATATCCGCTAACCTCGCGGATATTAAATTTTGTATGACCCTGCCTGACATAGGCGACCACATAAAAATTTTTCGCCAATTTGTCAATCCTGACAATGCGAGCGGAATGATCGCGATTTTTCCAAATCCATTTTTCGATTTCGGAGATATTGCAATCGCCAAATTCGCGGATCGGCTTTTGCCAAACCGCGAAAGAAAAATGCGCCCATGTTAATTCCTCAGCCTGTTGCGGAAAAAAAGAATTAATGAGAGTATAAGGCGGATAAATTTTCCGCCCATAAAATGGTGGCTGTCTCTTAATTATATGCCAAGAATTCCACCAAGTCCAAACTCGGCTTGGCGAAATAATTTTTTTGTCTCGCGACTCAATAATCCGTTTATCAGGGCTTAACGCTCCGCCTTGATAAATTCCTGCCTCAATTGCGAGGCAATTAAAAGAGAAAACTCCTGCCAAAATTGTCAAAAAAATCAAAAATAATCTTTTCATTTTTTTCCTCCTTTTTTTTAAATTGTTTTAAAAAATTATTAAAAAAAATTTAAGACTCGCGAGTTTGATTAAAAATAAATAATTTTTACGCAAACGCGCAAATCTTAATATCAAGTCTTAATATCAAGTCTTAATATAAATTGTCAAAGAACTGTTATCAAAATTAAAAATATCCTTGATTCATTATTCTTGCCTCTTAATTCTAATTTATTCTAACTTCAAATTTATCTGACTAATCTTAACAAATTCTCCGCTTTTGTCAAGGTTTGGCGCGGAAATCATAAAATTTATTTTTCTGTCTTTAATGTAAGTTTTTGATAAATCAAAATTCAACTTGCCGATACACCACTCACCTTCGGTTTTTTCGCATTTCAACTCTTCTAAATAATAACCCCAGCTATCGTTAAAAATTTGCGGTCCTATCTTTATAATCTGGTTTTCTGGTTTTTGAAAAACAAAAATAAATTCCGCGTTTTTGAATTTTGTCGTCGGCAGATAGAGACTAAAATAAACGGGATCAATAATCATTTTTTGCCAATAATCTCCGCTTTTATCCTGCTCAATTTTTAAAACGCGTCCAGCTGGCTTTAAAATTGAAATAACCGGACTATTTTTATCAAACTTATAAACAACTTTCAAACTGTCTGAAAAAAAACAATTTTTGTCCAAAAGCCAGATGAAAGTCAAAATTGGAATAGCTATTAGAATCACCCTTATTATTTTATTGATTTTGCACAATTTATTCATAAAAATTCTTTATAATTTTTTTAGATTTTAAAAATAAAATATATGTCATTCTGAGGAGTAAAGCGACGAAGAATCTGCTTTGCTTATCATTAAAATATTATTCAAACAACTGAACAATAAACATAAAACGATTTTGAAATAATTTAACTATAGTTATGCCAGATTCTTCGCTCCCGATGGTCGCTCAGAATGACATATTTTTTAGTTAATTTCATAATTCAAGGTAATTTATTGATTTTATACAGCCCGTCTGTTATTTTTTCTAATCTTAACCCGTATTTTTTAATTTTTTTATCGCTGATAAATTCAGCGTCGGCTTCGCTTATTAAGTTGTTATAATAATAGATAGGAATATCATCAACAATTTTATTTATTTTTTCAAAAACAAAATAATCGTCAATTTCGCTTCTGATTATTTTTCTTTGCGGAAAAAAATTTTTATCCCCGTATGCTGTAATAATAATCGCATTTTTTTCAGTTGTTTTAAAAACTTCATCTGCTGTTTTTTGGTATGACAAAATATTTTTTCTAACCGATAAAATAGATTCCTCTCCGCTCAACATCGCAACATTTATTGAAAAAACCGAATAAACAGCGATAATCGCAAAAATAAAAAATCTCCTTTTTTGATTATATATTTTTTTTAAAAAAACAACAAAAAAAGGCAGGGCAAAAACATAAATTAAAATCCAATAACGAACATAAGAATTGCCGATTATTATATCGCTCGCGCTTATATTGTCTTTTATTTGCCAACTGCCATAATAAAAGATAAGCCATACGGAAATCAAGGAGTAAAGAGAAAGATAAATTTTTTGTGTTTTTGTCTTTTTGGTTTTTAAAAAAATAAAAAATCCTAAAATAGACGGAATTGCTAAAAACCAAAATAACTGAAAAAAATAATTGTAAAAATTAGTTAATGCTTTCAGCGGATAAAATCCAAAAGGAAAAAATAATTTTAAAAATATTGAAAAAATATTCGCGCTGCCGCTATCCGCGCTTTGAATATTCGCTGTATATCCGCTAATAAATGGGTTTCCGTAAAGCTGGCTATTAAAATACAAAATCGGAAAAAGCGGCAAAATCAATCCTGCTAAAAAAAATATTGCTTGTTTAAAATTTATTTGCTTTTTATAAAAGAAAAATAAAATTAAAAAAAACAGCATTAATAAAAAAATTTCAGAACTTCTGAACGCGATTGCCAAACCAAAAAATAATCCTGAAACTATTCTGTTTTTTGCAGAAAAAAAATAAAGTCCAATAATTACAAAAACAGCAAACCCGATATTGTGATACATTGATTTTTCACTATAATACCAAAAAACAGGACAAAAAAACAGAAGCAAACTTGAAAAAAAAGCTATATTTTTATCAAATATTTTTTTAATCAATTTATAAAAAAACAGAACCCCGATGACCGCTAAAAGCGGAGTTAAAAACGGAATAATCCAAATCCCAAAAATTTTAGCGATAAATCCGTATAACAAAATAATACCCAAAAAACTTGTTGGCGCGATTTTTCCGTCCATAGCTTGCGTTGATCGCGGATGAATAATATCGCCGACTTCTAAATTTAACGGCTCAAAATAAGCGATTTTTCCTGTCTCCGCAAACCGTTTCGCGAAAAAATAGTTCGCTGTTTCGTCAGGCGAATTGAACTTTAAATTTTCATTCCAAGTCGTAATTGTTAAAAAAAAATAGACAAAGAAAAAAAATCCTGCCAAAATAGAAAGAGAGAGTATTCGCCAATTGTTTTTTAGCAAATGTTTCATAATTTTATTTGTTTTTATTGTATCAAACAAACTTTTTTTGGCAAATGAAAAAGGCCTGCTTCGCGATATTTTGCAAAACAAGCCCTACTGCTTCTTTGTTTATCCTCTTATTTTTGAATAATAAGAGGAGCAAACTTTTCTAGATTTTCAATTAAATCGGAAATTTGAAAAATCAAAAAAATAGAAACAGCCATTACTCCTATAAAAACAATACAAAATAAAACATTATTGTAGTTCATTTTTTCCTCCTTTTTTTAAAATGTTTATGTTTATAATTATAACAATTTTAACTTTTAATTTATTTTTTTTTCAAAGTGCTGTAATTGGTGTTATTTTCGGTGCGTTCTATTTTTTTATTTTAAGTAAAAAATTAACCAAAAAATTGCACATTGGTTTAATGTACGCTTTTTTATTGGTTTTGTCAATAGTTTCTTTCATTGGCGCGGCTGTTTATTATTTTTATGAGTTAAATAATATATCTATAACTGCTGTGATTATAATTACATATTTAATTATTTTAAAAAAAAATAAAATTAAGAATTTTCAATTTCAAATTTTAAATTTTC
>JAYEJQ010000047.1:9436-11272 GCA_034660735.1 Patescibacteria group bacterium
GGCGCGGCTGTTTATTATTTTTATGAGTTAAATAATATATCTATAACTGCTGTGATTATAATTACATATTTAATTATTTTAAAAAAAAATAAAATTAAGAATTTTCAATTTCAAATTTTAAATTTTCAATCAATTTTCAATCAATTTTTCGCCATAACAGGCGACCACCCGTTAGGTGTGGCAATTTTAAAATTAAAAAATTTTTTAATTTTAATTTATTCTTTTTTAATTTTCATTCTATTTAAATACCTTTTTATTTTCCAAACAACTATCTCTATCCGCTCTCCTTGGCAATTGATTCCAAACGAATTTTTTATTTTTTATTTTTTAGCAACTCTGATTTTATTGATTATCTGTTGGAAATCAAAAACAAAAAAGCCGCTAATTTTAATCTCGGCGCATTTTTTTCTAAACGTGTCCGTTGCTTTAATTATTTATCCGATCGGTTATGGATTTGATCAATTCATACATCAGGCAACAGAAAAAGTCATCGTTGAGTATGGCGCGATTTATCCAAAGCCGCTTTATTATCTCGGGCAATACTCTTTGGTTGTTTTTTTATCAAAAATTTTCAGCGTAAATTATGTTTGGATTGACAAACTGCTTGTTCCGATAATGTTCGCGCTTTTTTTGCCAACTGTTATTTATAACTCTTTTCGTAAAGCGTTTAATTTTGACAAAAATATCTCTTTAATTTTAACGTTATTTTTTTTAATCTTGCCATTCGGATCTTTTATTGTCTCAACGCCGCAAAATTTAGCGAATATTTTTGTTTTAATTATAATTTTTGCCGCGCTCCCATATTTAACAGGAATAACAAAATCATTTTTGCCTTTAATTATTTTATGCTTGGCAGTTTTATCAATACACCCGATAGCAGGAATTGCGACATCAATTTTTTTGTTTTTGATTTTTTTATTAAAATTACCACGCGGGAATATGCCAAATTTACGCAAGCGAAAAACAGCTTTAATTCTATTTTTGACATTCAGCTCAATAATCTTTCCGGCAATATTTTTAATAAATTCAAAATTCGCGAATTTATCTATTAAATCATCTTTACCAAAAATAGAAGAGGTGTTCCTATTTTTATACAAATTAAAATTCTATTTTGTTAATAATTTTAATCCAATTTTTGATTTCGCTTATTTTTACAAATACAATTTTTATTTGCTGATTTTTTTTCCAACTGTTATTATCGCCTTAGTATACTCTAAAAAAATAAAATATTTTACTGTCTATTTTTTCACTTTTTTTATTTTATTGCTAAATTTTTTAATTTTAAATTTTTTTTTAAAATTTGAATTTCTAATAAATTATGAAAAAAGCGATTATACGCAACGAGTAGGGCAGATAGCTTTTTATTTTTTAATTCCGATTCTATTTTTCGGCGTTGGGCAATTTTTAAAAAAGATAAAAAAACAAAAATTTCTCCTAAAAATATTTTTCTTGATTTTTGCTTGTTCTCTTGTAACAGTTTCATTTTATTTAAGTTATCCGCGAGCGGACGATTACGAAACAAGCCATTCTTTTAATATATCCAACGCGGATATTGCCGCGGCGAGATGGATAGAGAATGACGCTCGCGGCGAAAATTTTATAGTCTTGGCAAATCAACAAGTTTCAGCAGCCGCAATCCGCGAATTCGGCTTTAAAAAATATTACGGAAACCAATTCTATTATCCTATTCCGACAAGTTCGCCTCTTTATCAATATTATTTAAAAATGGTAAACGACGCGCCAAAAAAAGAATACGCGAAAGAAGCGATGCAAAATATCGACGTTCAGACTGGATATTTTGTTATCAATAAATATTGGTGGCGTTTTCAGGAAATA
>JAYEJQ010000048.1:0-11049 GCA_034660735.1 Patescibacteria group bacterium
AAGAAAATGTTAGATTGGGTGTTATGGTATAATACTGAAAGATATCATTGGAGTTTAAATTTAACTTCGCCTGTGGATTATTTATTAAATAACAATATGGTTTCCAATATGAGGTGGACTAATACAAATAATTGATTTTTATTTAAAAAGAATGTAGATTAAAAGCAGAGAGAAAAGATAATTTTATTTTAAAAAATTATTTATGCGCGAGATAAGAATTTTAGGAGTAAAGATTGATAATATAATTAAAAGCGAGGCGATAAAAAAGATTGAACAATTTTTGTGTTCAGATAAACAGAATTATATTACAACAGTTAACCCTGAATTTTTAGTCGCGGCCCGTAAAGACAGAGATTTTTTTAATATTTTAAATAGCGCGAATCTGTCTTTGGCTGATGGTTTCGGACTGTTGTTAATGTCATGTTTTTTTAAGCCGAAGATTAAAGAAAGAATTGCGGGGTCTGATTTAATAGATGATATTTTTAATATTGCTGAAAAAAAAGATTGTAAAATTTGTTTATTAAATTGGAAAAATGGGCTGTCAAAAAAACAGGAAATAGACATGGCCTTGAAAAGCAGGTATCCGCGATTAAGATTTATAATTAAAGATATTGAGCGGGATTATTCTGATTTAGATATAAAAGAGATAAACGGATTTGCGCCAAAAATATTGATTGTAGGTTTGGGCGCGCCATATCAAGAAAAATTTATTTACTATAATTTGTCTAAAATGCCATCAGTAAAAATAGCGGTCGGAATAGGAGGCGCGCTGGATTTTTTAACAGGCAGAATAAGCCGAGCGCCATATTTTATAAAAAAAGCAGGATTTGAATGGTTATGGCGATTATTTGCGCAACCAAAACAAAGAATAAGACGGCTTAAAAGAATTTTCACAGCAGTTGTTATTTTTCCAATTTTAGTTTTATTTGAAAAATTGAGAGTTGACATTTAACTACTATTTTGTTAATATTCAATAAAATAGATAATCAGTAAAAAAAAATGAAACAATCACAGTTATTCGCCAAGACAATAAAATCGTATCCTAAAGACGAAGTTAGTTTTAACGCGCAAATTTTAATTAAGGCGGGTTTTGTGTATAAGGAAATGTCAGGCGTTTATACTTTTTTGCCACTGGGTTTAAGAGTAATTGAAAAAATCAAAAATATTATCAGGGAGGAATTGAATAATATCGGCGCTTTTGAACTGAAAATGACGGCTTTACAGAAAAAAGATATTTGGGAAAAAACCGATCGTTGGGATGAGAAAAAAGTAAATGATTGGTTTCGCACGAATTTAAAAAACGGAACGGAATTGGGATTGGCTTTTACGCACGAGGAGCCGTTAACTAATTTAATGAAAAATTATATTTCATCATATAGGGATTTGCCAACGTATGTTTATCAATTTCAAACAAAGTTCAGGAATGAACTCAGGGCAAAATCAGGGTTAATTCGCGGCAGAGAGTTTATTATGAAGGATTTGTATGATTTTTCGCTAAACAAAAAGGAGCATGATAAATTTTACGAAAAAATGAAGGATGTCTATATGAAGATATTTAATCGCGTCGGCATTGGTAGCAAGACATATTTAACTATGTCTTCTGGCGGGTCGTTTTCAAAATATTCTTTTGAATTTCAAACGATTTCTGATGCTGGCGAAGATGTGATTTTATATGATGAAAAAAAGAGAATCGCGATTAATAAAGATGATTATTCAGAGGAAATTTTTGTTGATTTTAATCTTAAAAAAGAAGAATTAAATTTTAAAGAAGCAAGATCAATTGAAGTTGGAGATATTTATACATTGGGCGAAAAATATTCAAAAGTTTTAGGGCTCACTTATAATGATAAAAATGGCAACAAAAATATTGTTTATATGGGTTCTTACGGAATAGGCGTTCCGAGGCTGATGGGAACGGCAGTTGAGGTTTTTAATGACGACAAAGGCATAATTTGGCCTGAAGCGATCGCGCCGTTTCGCGTCCATCTTATTTCATTAAATCAAAATAGCCAAGCTGAAAATTTGTATCAAGATTTGCAAGAAGTTGGAATTGAAGTATTGTACGACGATCGCGAGGATTGTAGCGCTGGAGAAAAATTTACGGACGCAGATTTAATTGGCTGTCCATATCGCATAGTCGTGAGTAAAAAGACATTGGAAAAAAACAGCATTGAAATAAAAAAGCGAAACAGTGAAAAATGCGAGTTAGTTAAAATTAGCGATTTAGTTGATTTTTTTAAAAAAACAGTTAAATAGATTCGCTTGATTCCTAATTCCTAATTCCTAATTCTTAATTCATTTTTTATGTTTAATTTTAAAAAAAATTTTTCACAAAATATAAGCATAGATTTGGGGACTTCAAATATTCTGATGCACACGGGAGAAAAAGGGATTATTGTTAATGAGCCGTCTGTTGTGGCGATTAACAATAAAACAGACCAAATTATATCTGTCGGACATGAAGCGAAAAAGATGATAGGTCGTGTTCCTCCATATATTAAAGTTGTTAAACCGCTTGTGAATGGTATAGTTTCAGATTTTGAAGTGACTGAAAAAATGTTGAAGTATTTTATTGAACGGATACAAAGTAATCATTTTATAAATATATCACGTCCGCGTGTTATTGTCGGCGTGCCTATTGGTATTACAGAAGTTGAAAAAAAAGCGGTTGAAGACGCCGTAATGTCTGCTGGCGTAAAGGAGGTTTTTTTAATTGAATTGCCGATTGCTGCAGCTTTGGGCGCTGGATTACAAATAGGAAAAGCAAGTGGAAATTTAATAATTGATATCGGTGGCGGTATAACTGAAATTGCCGTTATTTCTTTAGAGGGGATTGTTAATTGGAAAAAACTTGATATCGCGGGAAATAAACTTGACCAAAATATAATTCAAGCAATTCGCGATGAATTCAATGTCTTATTAGGAGAGAGTATCGCGGAAGATATTAAAATGAAAATCGGTTCCGTGATGCCTTTGGAAAAAGAGCTAAAAATGAATGTGCGCGGAAGAGATCTTATTTCAGGATTGCCCAAAGAGATTATTTTAAATAATACTCAAATTAAAAACGCTTTAAATCGATCGCTTACGATAATTATTGACAATATAAAATCTATATTAGAAATAACACCGCCTGAACTTGTCGCTGATATTTATCAAAAAGGAATAATAATTTGCGGAGGCGGCGCGTTATTAAAGGGGCTTGAAAAATTTATAAATAGCGCAATAAAAATTCCTGTTATTTTAGCAGATGATCCGCTCACTTGCTCTATTCGAGGTTGTAACGTTTTATTTGAAGACGAAAAGATGCTTAAAAATATTATGTCTTTTATAAATAACAGCCCTGTCATTCAGTAATTATAATTTAAATTAATAGATAAAATGCTTGATAAGAAAAAAATTAAACTACAACTATTTTTTATTTTGGCAGTTATAATACTGTCTGTTTTTTTATTTAAAACAAAAAATAATATAATCACAAACAGTTGGCCAGCAAAAATTTTTATAAAGATTCAATCGCCCGCAAGCGCTTTTTTTGCGCGTTTTAATAAATCTTTTTCTATTTTATTTAACAATGAAAGCGCGCAATGCGATACTGAAAAAATAATAGAAAATTATTTAATTATACATAATGAAAAAAATAAAATTTTAATAAAAGAAAACGAAAATTTAAAAGCAACGGTTAATTTTTTGTCTGATAGCGGTTATTTACATGGCAAAAAGGATAATTTTATAAGTGCTTATATAATAAGCAAAGATCAGGTAGATCAATCTATAATAATAATTGACAAGGGGCTAAAAGATGGATTGCGGGCTGGAATGCCAGTTATTAAAGACAGAGGAATTTTAATCGGCAAAATAATAAAAGCAGACGATTTTATTTCTTATATAATTTTAACAACTGACAACAGAAGCCAATTCGCGGTTTCAATAAATGACGAGGATGAAATCAGCGGATTGGCATGCGGAAATTATAACCTAACAATTAAAATGGATTTAATTCCAATTGATAAAGACATTAAAAAAGGGGACATTGCCATAACATCAGGATCTGAAAAATTTGTCCCGCATGGGTTGATAGTCGGTAAGATAGTGAAAGTTGACAAGAATGATAATGATATTTTTCAAAGCGCTGAATTAGCGCCATTATCCTCTATGGATAATTTAAATATTATAACTATTCTAAAAAATGAATAAGAAAATTAAAAAAATTTTTATTAATTTTTTATTTTTTTTTATGCTGTTTATCGCGCAATTGGCAATAATTGCAAATGCAGCATATCCTCTAAATAGATTGCAGTTATTTTTATCTCTGTTGTCAGTGATGCTGTTGTTTAATAAAAATGATAATTGCATTTGGGCGTGGTGGATTTTATTCGCTGTTGTTTTGAATAGTTATTCTATTTATCCGATTTTTGTCATTCCGTTAATTTTAACTATCACAATTTTAATATCAGATTTTTCTTTTAATAATTTTTTTACAAATAGATCCTATTATTCTCTTTTAGCTGTCTGTTTTATCGCCACAATTTTTTATAATATATTTTTATTATGGTTAAAGCACATACTTGACAATTTATATTTTCAAAATATGAATTTTGTATTTGATGTTTTTTTAACTGATTTATTATGGCAGATACTGCTTAACTCTTTTATAGCGATTATATTTTTCGCATTTTTTAAAAGATTAAAATATGCAAGATAAAAAATTTTTTCAACCTTTCAAAGAAATTAAAAAAGTTAATCGCGATAATCAATTTCTTGGAGATTTTTCAGCGATTGTTACTATTGATAAAAATAGCGAGGACGATAAAAATTTTATCGGATCAGCTGTTGATAAAAAAAGATTGGCGATATTTTTGTCGTTTATATTTTTATTAATTTCAGCGCTGTTTTTACGGATTTTTTATTTGCAGATTATCAAAGGAGATTATTATCTTGGCATTGCAGAAGGGAATAGAATAAAAATAGAAATTATTAAAGCAAAAAGAGGGGTTATTTATGATAAAAATTTAAAACAGATAGTTTTTAATCGTCCTAATTTTTCTTTAGTAATAATTCCAAATTTATTTTTTAATGAATTTTGCCAAATTAAAAAAAATGAAGATTGCGATGAATTTTGCCACGTTGAAAAAAGAAAATACTGCAAGGACTCCGCTTTGAATTTTATAATAGAACTTTTTCAAAATAAAGAATATAATGAAAATTTTATAAATAATTTGAAATTAAATTTAAGCAAACTTAATATAGAATCTAAGCAAGAAACGATACTTAATGAGAATATAGCATATCAGGACGCGCTTAATTTAAAAAATAGCATTCAAAATATAGATTGGCTTGATTTAAAAATTGACAGCATGAGAGAGTATCTGCCTTTGGTAAGTATGTCGCATTGGATCGGATATACAGGCAGGATAAGTCCAGAAGAATTAGAAATATTTGAAAATGAGGATTATCTATTAAACGATTATATCGGCAAAACAGGGGTTGAAAAATATTATGAAAAAAAATTAAAAGGTAATGATGGAAAAAAGGAGATAGAAGTTAACGCATTGGGGGAGGAAAAAGAAATTATGAGCATAACATTTCCTGAAAATGGATTAAATTTGCGCTTAACAATAGATTATGAATTACAAGAAGAGATTGAAAATATTATTAAAAGGCAATTAGTAAAAATAAAAAAACATAAAGCCGCGGTTGTCGCGATAGATCCGAGGAACGGAGAAATTTTGACATTAGTTAGTCTTCCGAGTTTTTTATCAAACGATTTTGCTTATAAAATAGAAACTGAAAAATACCAATCTTTGCTTAATGATATTGATAAGCCGCTGTTTCACAGGGCGGTTATGGGTGAATATCCTTCTGGATCTATAATTAAGCCAGTGATCGCGGTAGCAGCATTAGAAGAGGGCATAATTACGCGACATACATCTTTTTTAAGCACAGGAGGAATATCAATAGGCGGGTGGTTTTTTCCAGATTGGCAATCAGGAGGACACGGGTCCGTGAATGTCAGAAAGGCGATTGCTAATTCAGTTAATACATTTTTTTATATTGTCGGCGGCGGTTATAATAATTTTAACGGTTTAGGAATAGAAAAAATGAAAGAATATGAAGAAAAATTTGGTTTAAATAATAAAACAGGAATAGACTTGCCTTATGAAGCAAGAGGATTTTTGCCGACAAAGGATTGGAAGAAAGAGACGCGCGGCGAGGACTGGTATATTGGCGATACTTATAATTTAGCAATAGGGCAGGGAGATTTATTGATAACGCCGTTGCAAGCCGCTGTTTTCACATCTATTATTGCCAACGGAGGGATTTATTACCGTCCGCACCTATTGAAAAAAATTTTAAATGAAGACGGTAAAATTATAAAAGAAATAAAACCAGAGATCGTGAGGGAAAATTTTATAAGCAAAAAAAATTTACATATAGTGGCTATGGGGATGCGTGATTGCGTGACTTACGGAAGTTGCCGATGGCTTGCTGATTTGCCGGTTAAAGCCGCTGGCAAGACTGGCACTGCTCAGCATTCTAAAGACAAGTATCCGCACGCTTGGTTTACATGTTTTGCCCCTTTTGATAATCCTGAAATTGTTTTAGCTGTTTTAATTGAAGAAGGCGAGGGGGGGTCAAAAATAGCGGCTCCGATTGCAAAAGAAATTTTAAAATGGTATTTTAATAAAAATTAAAAATTAAAATTTTAACAAAAAAATTATGAGTAAAAATTTGATAACCCCAGCGGGTTTGGAAAAATTAAAAAAAGAGCTTAATGAATTAAAAATAGTTAAACGTCCAGCGCTCACTGAGAGGATAAAGAACGCCAAAGAACTTGGCGATCTAAGCGAAAACGCGGATTATCAAGACGCTAAAGAAGCGCAAGGCTTTATGGAAGGCAGGATTTTAGAATTGGAAAATATTATAAAAACTGCTACTGTTATAGATAAAAAAATGGGCGATAAAATCGGCATAAGTTCAATTGTTAAACTTAAAAGCCGTGACAATATTATTAAATATACAATTGTAGGCGCAAGCGAAGTTGATCTATTAAACAAAAAAATTTCAAATGAGTCGCCTTTAGGTTCGGCTTTGATGGATAAAAAAACTGGCGATAAAATTACAATTGAAACTCCAAACGGAAAAGCAGAATATGAGATTTTAGATGTAAATTAAAAATAATTTAAAATTATGCCTTAATTTCGCTTATAGTATGTATTATTCTATCGCTGCTGGCGAATATGCGGATATTATTTTTTCCAAAAAGAAAAATTTTCTTTTAAGTATATTTTTTTAGTGATATAGACAGCAATTATAACAATAAACGTTTGGCATATATCCGAATAATCAAAATATCCATTCATAAATTTTGCGAGCGCTATAATCAATATAGCGGCAACCAGCGCGGTTAGATCATTTTTGATCTCGTCCATTTTTGTTACATAAATTTCAATAGAATTATCGTTGTAAGTCATACCGCCTTCTTCTGCGTCAGCTTTTATTTTTTTAATTTTTCTTGTGATAATCAAAGCATAGACTGCGATAATCGCGCCGATAGGCGCTATCAACCCCAGCGTTTTTATAATCGCCATAAATTTTTCCGGAAAAAAAAGATAGAAAAAAACGGCTCCGATAAAAAACAGAACGATTATGATTTGAGAAATTTGCGCGAATAGTTCTGTGAAAAATTTTTTAAATTCAGGCATATTAATATAAAGTTAAATATTTTAAAGGATTAACAGGAATTCCGTCTAGTCTTGTCTCGAGATGAAGATGCGCCCCAGTAGTTAGTTTGCCAGCTCCAAGAGTGCCTGGTTTTCCGCCGACTTTACCTATAATCTGTCCTCGCGCCACAAACTCATCTTCTTGAACTAAAATTTTATTCACATGTCCGTATACAGTTGAGAGACCGTCGCTATGAATTAACATAATATAACTATACCCGAATCCAGCATCTTTAACTCTGGCAACATAACCGTTAGCAGGAGCTTTAATGGGCGTGCCTTGGCTTACGATTATATCTATTCCCGGATGTTCAAAAAGATGCCTGAATGGATAATCAGGATCATGAAAATAAGCGGAGATTCCGCGCGACGGATTTACTGGCCATGATAACTCTGAACTGTTATCCAATTTTTTATTTTTTTTTTGTTTTTTAAACAGCGCCCTTTTTTCTTTTTCAAAATTTAGTATTTCATTGTCAGCCGCTATTTGCTCCGCTTTAGCTTTTACTAATAATTTTTGAAACAGTTTTTCGCTGTAATTTGTTTCAACTAAAATTACCTCCTTTAACCTTTTTTCTTCGTTTAATTTATCTTTTTCCCGGGTTAACTTTATTTCTAATTTATCTAAATTCAGTTTTTCCTTTTCTAATAAATCTTTGCTGTTTTCTAGTTTTTCTTTTAAGAGCAAAATGCCATCCAACGCGTTTTTTAATTCTCGCTCTATATTTTCAGTGAAAGTTAAATAATTAAAAAATTCAGAGAACGAATCATTAAGTATTAAGATTTCCAAATAGCTTTTTTTATCATTTTTATATATTAATCTTATAAATTCAATGATTTTTCTTTTTTGTTTTTTTATCTCTTCTTCTTTTTTCTTTATTTCTAAATTTTTTTCCTTGATTTTATTTTTTGTTTCCGCAATTTCTTCATTAACAATTTTTATATCTAATTCTTTTTTTGCGATTCTATTCTTAAATACTAATAGTTGTTTTTCTAAACTATCTATCTTTAACTGTTTTTCTTGAATGATTTTTTGATATTCGCCTGCTTTTTCTTTTAAATCGCTTATTTTTTTTTGCTGTTCCGTAATATTTTTTTCAATATTTTTTATCTCATTATCTATGCCATTTTTTTGGTAAGCTAAAACTCCGCATCCGCTATAAAAAGCCATTGCTAAAATAATAATCAAGATTGCGAAAATAGACGCGATTTTAATTTTGCGAATTATTAACATATCTATAATTATAGCATATTTTTTTGAATTCCGAAATATTATCCTGCCGGTTGGTTTTATATTCCCCCTAATTAAGGGGGTGTGGTTATTTAAAACAATAAAACCCGATTTTTATAAGAATCGGGTTTTATTGAATCTGTTGCGGGGGCAGGATTCGAACCTGCGACCTTTGGGTTATGGGCCCAACGAGCTGCCACTGCTCTACCCCGCGATAAATATAATTTAAAAATACAATAAAAATGTTATTATGTCAATAGGTTTAATAGTGTTAAATTGACACTGATTTGCGCTTTGATATAATTAACTTAATTATATTTATTTTAAGGTTATAATTATGGATTTAATTAAACTAATTAATATAAAATATTTTAAATTTATTTTATTGGCTATTATTGTAATTGAATTTTTTAGTTTTTTTGCGTTTTTGTTTCCAATTTTAAATAATTTTTTATTTATTTTTATTTTAGCGGCAATTTTGATTTTGACTTTGTTGAGATTGGAATACGGAGTATGCGCGATTATAGCCGAGTTGATTATCGGAAGCAAAGGGTATCTGTTTAGTTTTGATTTTGGATCTTTTTCTTTGTCAATTAGAATAGGATTATTTGCGGTTGTGGTTGCGGTGTGGGCAGTCCAATTCATTAAAACTAAACAGGTTAAGATTGAATTTTTAAATTCAAAATTAGCGCGCCCTTTTATTTTGTTATTTGTGTTTATAGTTTATGGCGCTATTTTAGGTGTCTTGCGCGGAAATTTTTTTTCAAATTTATTTTTTGACTTTAATAATTGGCTTTTTTTCTGTTTAATTTTTCCTTTTTTTAAAGTTATTAAAAAAGAGAATTTCAAAAATTTATTTGCCGCGGTTTTGGCGGCTTTAACCGCTTTAATTTTAAAAACCTATTTTTTACTTTTTGTCTTTTCGCACTATTTTATCGGAGCGATGCCGTTTTTGTATAAATGGGTAAGGATAACGGGGGTAGGGGAAATTACTGATATGGGCGGCGGATTTTATCGCGTTTTTTTTCAATCTCATATTTATGCGCTTCTTGGTTTTTTTATTTTGCTTCCGCTACTGAACACAAAATTTGTTCAGCGCAGAGAAAAATTGTTTAAAAAAAATAATGCGATTTTATTGCTATTTATCAGCAGTTTATTATCCGTTGTAGTGATAAGTTTTTCAAGAAGTTTTTGGCTTGCAGGCGCTGTAACTTTATTTTGCTATTGCATAATTTTGTTTTTTAAAAAAAATATAAAACAGTTGTCTATAAACATTTTATTGATATTTTCAGTTTTTATCGCAAGTATTTTTTTGTTCGCGGGGATTGTGAAATTTCCTTTGCCTATTAAAAGTCAGCCCATTTCTTTAACTTCAATAGTTGAAAAAAGGGGAGCGGAAATTTCAGGGGACGCGGCAGTTGGAAGCCGCTGGAATTTATTAGGACCTTTATGGGATAAAATAAAAAAACGGCCTATTTTAGGATCTGGTTTTGGAGAGATAGTCACCTATAAAACTAAAGATCCGCGAGCGTTGGAAAATAATCCAGACGGATTTTACACTACTTACGCTTTTGAATGGGGGTATTTTGATTTTTGGTTGAAAATGGGAATATTCGGAGTTTTGGCTTATTTATATCTGATATTTAAAATATTTAAATTAGGATGGAAAAATAGAAGTAATGATTATATTTTTGGCGGATTATCTGCCTTAGCGGTTTTAATAATTGTCCATTTTTTCACGCCATACTTAAATCATCCATTAGGAATCGCGTATATTATATTAACCTCGGCAATGATTGATAATTTTGAGCGATAATATAATATTGTCTATTCATTTATCCGGACATATTTTTAACCCCGAATTTTGTGATTGATTATTTTTTGGTTGCGCATGAACTGTCTTTTTTGCACATCTGGCTAAAAATATTAACGACAGTAGAATTGATTTTTTTATTTATTATAGAAGAAAGAGATTTGGATTTTAGAAATAAAATGCTTAAAGTTAGGCAAGTAAAAGGAAAAAAAGGCAGAATGACCATAATGTCAAAAAAAGTGTCTGATGTTTTAGAAAAATACGCAAAAAACAAAAAAGGAGAT
>JAYEJQ010000049.1:0-2144 GCA_034660735.1 Patescibacteria group bacterium
GATCTTTTTTCAACTCTTCTAACAGCTTTTTGGCGTTTCCAAGTCCGCTAACGACAGCGATTTTTAAAATTCTATCTCCAATTTTAATATTCGCTTTTTTAATCCCCTCCGCTCCTCTCATCGCGGTAAAATCAATGTAGCCGATATCTTTTTCGTTCAACAAAGCGCAAGCTGTCCTCAACACTGATTCCATTACACCGCCGCTTGCTCCGTAAATCGCCGCGGCTTCTAAATACTCTCCTAAAAGATTATCGGCTTTCTGCGATTTTATTTCAGCTAAATTTACACTGTTTCTTTCCAATAAAAAACCGAGTTCGCGCGTTGTTAAAACAAAATCTACTAAATTTCTGTTTTTTATTTTCAATTCTTTCCGTTGTGATTCAAATTTTTTAGCGGTGCACGGCATAATTGAAACTACGATAATATCTTTAAAATTTGCGTCTATTTTCTCCGCCCAATAAGTTTTTATTATTCCAGCTAAATGAATATGCGGCGATCGCGATGTTGTTAAATTCGGAATAAACTCTGGATGATAAAATTCCACAAACCGAACCCACGCGGGGCAGCAAGACGTCATCATCGGAAGGTCGGATTTCGTATTTCGGATTTCGGATTTCGGATTATTGTTTTTTAATCTCTCTATCAATTCGTTTGCTTCCACTATTGTTGTCATATCAGCGCCAAAGTTGACATCAAAAATATAATCAAATCCTAAAGCGCGCAACGAAGCGACTAATTGTCCTGTGACGATTTTGCCGTAAGGCAAATTAAAAATCTCGCCAATTGACGAACGAATAGATGGCGCAATCTGCGCGACAATAATTTTATCTTTTTTGTCTTTTAAAATCTTCTCTACTTCTTGATAATGCAACTGTTCCTGCGCGGCTGTAACTGGGCAATGGACAGCGCATTGCCCGCAGTAAACGCAAATATGCTCTCCATCGTCAACTGGAACAACTTCTATCTCGCTGCCTCTGCCTTTTAAGGTTAAAAAATTAACTCCTTGCTGAGCGCAAACATCAACGCAATTGCGGCAATCAATACACTGAGTTCCGTCTATTTCAACGGCGTTAGCGAATTTATATATCTTTCTTTTGCTTTTTCTGTCTTTAAAACGTTTGATTTTTAATTTATACTTACGCGCGTATGCTAATAACTTGCAAGTTGATTTCATCGGACAGGTCGGACATTTTTCAATATGCTCGGCAAAAATAAGCTCTAAATTCATTTTGCGCGCCACTACCGCTTTTGCTGATTCCGTTTTTATTTCCATTCCTTCGCAGACTTTAGTTGAGCAAGCAGTCGGCAAATCGTTTCTCCCTTTAATTTCCACAGCGCAAACCCTGCAATTCGCTTTTACTGGTATATCAGGATGAAAACATAAATTCGGAATTTCAATTCCATGCCGATAAGCAACTTCTAAAATAGTCTCTTCTTTTTTTGCCTTAATTTCTTGTCCGTTGATTTTTATATTAATAATTTTATTTTTTGCCATAATTTTTTTAAAACTTCCATTAACGAAAATTTACGATTCTCTAAAAAAATGTCAACAAATTTATTTTTATCCTATTGAACTGTAAACAACGTTTGATAATCTAACAAATTATATTGTCAAATTTAATCTATAAATTTGAAAGCAGAGAGAATTCCTGAAATTAATTCATCTGTATAATTATCATAAAAATTAATCCTAATATTAGTATCATTTCTCAAAACATAAATATTTCCAGATTTCGGACCATAATTAAAACCATTATAAAATTCATTATTGCCAAAACTTACTACCCCTTGATAATCTTCTAAATCTTTTTCTGGATAAAATTCTAAATTTTTTCCTTTAATATTATTTAAATTAAATAATTCAATAAAAAAATCATTTTTTGTTTCTCGGTTTATATCGCAATACATCCCATGTATTTTTTCTATACATTCGTAATTTAAAATTTTAATCATATAATTATTAGAATCTTTTACAATAACATTATTCCCGTCTGGATATTCAATCGGATATTTAAATTCAAACCCAAACTCCTCATTCCGATAAGTCTGCCAATCGGAAGTATCAGGTTCATTTTTTAAAATTTCAATTGAATCCCACTTCCAAAAAGAAGGAGTGCCTTTTCTTGCTTTAATATAAATAAATT
>JAYEJQ010000050.1:0-10904 GCA_034660735.1 Patescibacteria group bacterium
TATTAAACAGAGGGGCAGAAGCAATAACTGCCCCTTTTTATTTTGGTGTTTTATTTTTTTATGCTACAATCAAAATAAATCAAAAATCAAATCTCAAAATGCAAAATGACAGAGAAAAATTCAAAATGGATTTTATAAAAAGGTTAATAGTTTTTTCAATTAAAATTATTAAATTCAGCGAAACATTAAGAAGCAATAAAATATTTTATTCAATAATAGATCAACTTGTCAGATGCTCAACTTCAATCGGTGCGAATGTAGTAGAGGCTAAATCATCGCATTCTAAAAAAGATTATATAAAATTTTTTGAAATCGCGTTAAAATCATCTAACGAAACAAAATATTGGTTGATTATTATAAAAGAATTAAAATTGAAATTAGAAATAATGGATAAATCAGACGAATTGCTTAATGAAACAATAGAAATATCTAAGATACTCGCTTCAAGCGTTTTAACCCTTAAGGGAAAGAAATGATTTTGCATTTTTTATTACATTTTGATTTTTGAAGATTTGATTTTTGATTTGTTATATTATGAAACAATTCGTTGTTCCACAATTTATCAGTGTTGAATCTAAAATTTTAGGTCCGATTACTGTGCGCCAGTTTGTTATGCTGATGGTTGCCCTTCTTTCTTCAATAGTAATTTATAAATTTGCCGATTTTACGTTGTTTCTTGCTTTGTCGGTTTTTGTGTTCGGAATAGCAGGCGTTTTCGGTTTTATGAAAGTCAATGGTCGCCCAATTCATTATTTTCTGTTGAATTTTATCCAGAATTTAATGACTCCGAATAGAAGAGTGTGGTGCAAGGATTTCAGCATCAGAGAAATTAGGAGCAGGATTAAAAAGGACAAAAAAGAAGATGCTGTTATTCCGACTGTAAATAGATTAAAGAAATCAAAATTGTCAGAGTTGTCTTTAGTAATTGATACCGGCGGAAGATATCAAGGAGAGCGAGAATAATTTCCAATTTGCAATTATCAATTTAACAATCAATTATCAATTCCGATTTTTTAAAAAATAATTATAACTATTTTTTGAATAATTAAAAATTATAGAATTGGAAATTCATTGCAAATTGCCAAATTGATAATTGCAAATTTATAAAGATTTTTATTTTTTAACTTTAAATATGCCAGCTAAAAAAAATGTTAGAAAAACAACTCAAGAGTATCTTAGTATCGCCGAAATAAAGGAAGATTGCGTGATCCGCAAAGATGGAACTCTGTCCGCGGTTGTTATGGTTTCAAGCATTAATTTTGCTTTAAAGTCGGCAGAAGAACAGGATGCTATTATTCAAGGGTATGTAAATTTTTTAAATTCTATTGATTTTCCACTGCAAATTGTTATTCAGTCAAGAAAGTTGGTTATTAATCCGTATTTAGAAAAATTAAGGCGTCTTCAAAAAGAGCAGACTAATGATCTATTAAGAATGCAGACAGGAGAATATTTGGATTATATCGCGGAGCTTGTAAAGATGGGTCAGATTATGACTAAGAAATTTTATATAGTTATTTCTTACTCTGTTTTTACGGGAAAGAGCAAAGGATTTACAAGCAGGCTGATCGAGGCTTTCATGCCAGCCAAGATTGTTAAAATAAAACAAGATCTTTTTTTGAAACGGCGCAAGGATTTAATGTTAAGAGTTAATAACGTAATTTCTGGATTAAGCAGTATGAGTTTGAATTCTGTTTTATTAGACACTCAAAGTTTAATTGAACTTTATTATAATATTTATAATCCTATCACTGCGCCGAACCAGTCACTGCCGAATTTACAGGAATTAAAAGTTGAGAAATAAAGTAATAAAATAATATTTTTTTAATTTTTCATTTTTACTTTTTAATTTGAAATATGTTTAAACCAAGCGATATACAAAAACAAGAAGACGAATTGGCAAAGAAGAAAAAACAAGGCGAAAATTTAAGTTTTTCAAAAAAACAGAAAAAAGAATATGAGCAGGCTAAGACAGAGAAGGTTTTATTAGAGGAAGAAAAAGTTTACCGCCGAGGCATAGTCACGGTTAAAGATATTATAGCTCCTGCGGCAATGGAAGTTAAGGCAGCTTTTTTGCGTCTTGGAAATAAATATATCCGCACGCTGTTTGTAATGGAATATCCGCGTTATATCTCAGTCGGATGGTTTTCTCCGATTATTAATTTTAGTTCAACTCTTGATATTAGTATGTTTTTTATTCCAATTGAAGCAGGAGTTATTTTGAAACAGTTGAGAAATCAAGCTGGAAATATAGAAGCTCAGTTAGTTGCTGATGCTGAGAAAGGGTCTCCGCGCGATCCTTTGCGCGAGACGGCTTTGCGGGATGTGGAAAAATTAAGGGATGACCTGACTCAAGGGATAGAGCATTTTTTTCAATTTTCGCTTTATATTACTATTTACGCGGACAATCCTAAGCAGTTAGACCAGGCAACCGAAGACATAGAGGGAATTTTAGGATCTAAATTAGTTATAAGCAAGCGAGTTCTGTATCAAGCAGAGCAGGGATTTAATTCTTCGGTGCCGATAGGCGATGATCAATTGAATATTCCTTTTAATATGAATTCCAGCCCGTGCGCGTCTTCTTTCCCTTTTATGTCATCAGATCTTAGTTCGGACGATGGAATTTTATACGGCATTAACAGGCATAATAACAGTTTGATTTTATTTGATCGCTTCTCTTTGCAAAACGCCAATATGGTGGTTTTCGCTACTTCAGGAGCTGGAAAAAGTTACGCTATTAAATTAGAGATATTAAGAAGTATGATGTTTGGGACTGATGTGATAGTTATTGATCCTGAGAGAGAATATAAACATTTAAGCGAATCTATGGGTGGAACATATATTGATATTTCGTTGAATGCGGAAGAAAAGATTAACCCTTTTGACTTGCCTAATGCTTTTATGGAAGATGTTAAGACAGGGGATATTATTAGGAGTACAGTCATAACCGTCAAAGGGCTGACTAAAATAATGTTTGGAGATTTGACGCATCAAGAGGATTCTTTAATGGATCGCGCGCTAATAGAAACTTACGCTAAAAAAGACATAACTCCAGAATGCGATTTAAACAGAGTGGAAATGCCTTTATTACAAGACTTACAGGAGATTTTAGAAAGAATGGAGGGAGCGAAAGATCTTCTTTTGCGGTTGAAAAAATATACAGAAGGAACATTTTCAGGACTATTAAACAACTATACTAATATTGATATGAACAACCAATTGGTTGTATTCTCCGTCCGCGATTTAGAAGATGAATTAAAACCGATGGCTATTTATGTGATTATAAATTATATTTGGAATGTAGTAAGGTCAAAGACTAAAAAAAGAATGTTAATAATTGACGAGGCGTGGTGGCTGATGCAGAGGGAAGATTCGGCGAGATTTATTTTTGCTTTAGTTAAACGATGCCGCAAGTATTATCTTGGTATCACAACTATTACGCAAGACGTCAATGATTTTCTCGTTTCTCCTTATGGTAAGGCGATTGTTAATAATTCAGCGCTTCAGTTGTTGCTGAAACAGTCGCCCGCGGCGATTGAATTAGTGCAAAAAACTTTTATGCTTACCGAAGGCGAGCGATACCTATTATTAGAAAGCGGAGTAGGCGAGGGAATATTTTTTGCCGGCAAGAAGCACGCTGCCATAAAAGTCGTTGCTTCTTATGTTGAGGACCAGATAATCACTTCCGACCCAAGGCAGCTATTAGAGATAGAGGAGGCAAAAAAGGAGTTTGAGGAAGAGAAAGGAGAAGAAAAATAATTATTATAGTAAATCATTAGTTTTTACTTTTTCATTTTTACTTTTTAATTTGATAACTTATGTCTAAAAAATTTATTTTAAAAATCGTTTTAATCGTTTTTGTTGTATTTATTTTATTTATAGCGTTTTTTTGGTTTTTTTATAATAATCAAGAAAATTTTGTTGCTAATAATAATGAAACAACGAATAAGCAGAATTATGGCTCTTTAAATAGAAATAATAATGTTGGCAGCGGAGTTAACCAGCAGAACGGCGAGGTTAATCGTGCTGCTGATTTTACAATCATAGCCAATATTACAGCTGAAAAGTTCGGCAGTTATTCTTCGGATACTCATAATTTTGAAAATTTGCGCGATATGCAAGACCTAATGACTGATAGAATGAAACAATGGACAGATGATTTTATAGATAATTTGTCAATTGACAACTCGCTGCCGCAAGAATATTACGGCGTTACGACCAGGGCATTATCTGTTAAGATAATCAGTCATAACGAAAAACAGGATGTTGAAGTTGTTGTTTCTTGCCAAAAAGAAGAAATAAAGGGCAGAGATAATCCGATTAGCAAAATAAAATATCAGGACGCAAGGATAAAAATGCTTTATGTTAATGAAAAATGGATTGTTGACGAGTTGCAATGGGAGTAAGATAAGCATAAAATTTTATTACGACAATAAAATTTATTTTACAGTCTAAATATTTTTAATTGCAGAAACTACCCGTCAATTTGCTGGCGGGTAATTTATTAAATATTATAATTATGGAAAATAAAAATTTAAAAAACAAAATAGACGGAATTTTTAAAAAAGATGAGAGGTTTTGGGATAAGGAAAGAGAGGCTCTTTTGCGGAACACTATTTCAGATTACGCGGAAAAATCTGACGAGAAATTTTTAGAAATGCTTTTGGCGGACAAAATAGTAAAAGAGCATTTTTTCAAAGAGGTTGGGAAAATTACTGTTTTTGATAAGGAAAAATTTTTGGCTTATATAAATAATAAAGATTTTTTGGAAAATTCTTACACAAAATTTACTCAAAATATAGGATTGACAGACGAGGGGCAATTTTTGAAATCAGCGGGAAAAGTTATTTTGCAGTGGCCTTATAAAGATTGCATTTTGGAGGGCGGGCAGACAAAAGAGGATCAAAAAAGAAATGAGATATTTTTTAATGAGATTTTAGAAAAAGACGAAATTGATGTTTTACTAAAACCGAAAGTTTTTGGAAAATTTAAAAAATATTCTTTGAAAAATAAAAAAGCGACAGGCGAAAAATTTGAAAAATTCACAAGGGACGAAAACGGAACGATAAAAGACAATTTGATTATCAAAGGAAATAATTTAATTGTTTTGCATTCGCTAAAAGAGGAATTTGCCGGAAAGGTAAAATTGATTTATATTGACCCGCCGTATAATACCGGAAATGACGGTTTTAAATATAATGACAATTTTAATCATTCTTCGTGGCTGACTTTTATGAAAAATAGATTAGAAGTTGCAAGGGATTTATTGGCGGATGACGGGGTTATTTTTGTCCAGTGCGATGATAACGAGCAGGCGTATTTGAAAGTTTTAATGGATGAGATTTTTGGGAGAGATAATTTTGTTTGTAATTTTATTTGGAAAGGCAAAAGCGGAGGAGCAAATGATAGTAAATATGTTGCTGTCGATCAAGAATATATTTTATGTTTTGGAAAAAAGATTGATAGTTTATTATTTAATATAGACTTAGAAGCAAAAGTTAGCACATTATATAATTATGAGGACGAGAACGGTAAATATTCATTAGATAGATTAGATAAGCAAAGCTTAGGATATATTAAAAGTTTGGATTTTACAATTACGAATTATGATGGGAAAAAATATAGAGTAGAACATAAAAACAACAATCAAAAAATTGCTCGTTGGAGGTGGTCAAAAAAAACAGTTAAAGAAAGATTCAATGAATTAGTTTTTAAAAATGGTAAAGTCTATACAAAGAATTATAAGAAAGATGGATCTATTGCAAGAAGTTTATTAGTAGACGAACGATTTAGTCGGACAAGAACTGGAAAAACCGAACATTATGAATTATTTGATGAATATTTATTTAGCAATCCAAAGCCAGAAAATTTATTAAAATATCTTGTATCAATTTCTACTAAAGAAAACGACATCGTTTTAGATTTTTTTGCTGGTAGCGGGACAAGTGGGGCGGTGGCGCATAAAATGGGACGGCAATATATTTTGGTTGAGCAGATGGATTATATAAAAGACTTGCCAGAAGCGAGAATTAAAAAAGTGATTGAAGGCGAACAAGGCGGAATTTCAAAAGCGGTAAATTGGAAAGGCGGAGGCGAATTTGTTTATATGGAAATGAAAGAATTTAACCAAGAATTTTTATTCGCTGTTAAAAAAGCGAAAAACAAAGAAGATTTAAAGAAAGTTTATAAAGACATAAAAGAAAAAGCGTTTTTGTCTTATCGTTTTACAGACGAAAGATTTAAGGCAAAAATTTCAGAATTTGATGATTTGGATTTGAACGAGCAAAAACAAGTCTTAGCGGAAATTTTAGACAAGAATTTATTATATTTAAGCTATTCCGAAATGGAAGACGCAACATATAAAATTAACAAAAAAGATATTGAGATAAATGATAATTTTTATAATGAGGAATAATAATATGGAAGAAAATATAAAAAATGCAATAAAAAAAGGCGAGGAAATAGCGTTAAAGTATAATCCAGATACTTTAATACCTTTTCCTTTTGAAAAAATTTTAAAAGATGAGGGTGATTTAAAAATTGAGATTAGTGATTTATTGCAAAAAAGAGACGATAGTATATCAGGGCTTTTAGCGTACAGGAAAATAGAAGGGAAAGATAAATTTGGGATTTTTATAAATAACTCCAAGTCTCAAAATAGAATTTATTTCACTATCGCTCACGAGCTTGGGCATTATTTTTTACATAAAAAGAAATTAATTGATATAGGATTAGTCATAGATAATGGTCAGGTATTAGAAATATTTCGTTTAGATACTGGTTTAAGTGATGAAGAGGAAATAGAAGCAAATAATTTTGCTGCGACTTTAATTATGCCAGCAGATAAGGTAAGGGAAATATGGAACTTATTACATGATGTTGATGAATGCGCAAAATTTTTTCAAGTTTCTGTGCTTGCGATGAGTATCAGACTTAATAATTTAAAATTAATTGATTAATTATATGAGTAACATGGGGCTACAAAAGGATGTTGTTACTTTAGCAAGTTCAGATTTTGATTTAGCAGATTCAGATTTTAATTTTGATGATTCAAAATATAAAGAAAGCAAATCAAAAACTTACAATACTCTTAAAAAAGATTTAAGAATTAAAAAACTAGAAGATGGCATAGATCGTGATAAAAAAGATCACGAGTTGAAATTAACAATAGCTTATTTTTTATTAGGACTTTTATCTATTCAAGCAATAATTATATTTGTTTTAGTGTTTTTTGAAGGTTTTGATGTTAAAAAATTTTATCTTGATAATTACATATTTTATATATTAATTTCTGGAACTTTAATAGAAAGTTATTTTTTAGTTAGGATAGTTGTTGAACATTTATTCCCAAAAATAGAAAAGGATAAATAATAATTTAAGAGTCAATTTTTACACGAAAGATTTAATTAAAAATAATGATGAATTTAAAATACAAAAAAGATTTTGACGAGTGGAATATTCAAAAGAAAAAAATTGATAATTTTGAGAATAAAAAAACATTTCACGAGCGAGAAATTTGGTTTATTAAAATAGGTGAAAATATTGGATTTGAACAAAACGGAAAAGGCAGAGAATTTTTAAGACCAATTATTGTTTATAAAAAGTTTTCTAAAAATGTATTTTTAGGAATACCATTAACAAGAGCAGATAAGAAGGGGAAGTTTTATAATAATTTTAATTTTTAAAATAAAAGAAGCAACGCAATTTTATCTCAGATTAGATTATTTGATTCAAAAAGATTGTCTTACTTAATTGGAAGAATGAGCAATGGTGATTATAAGCAATTAAAAGAAAAACTCATTGAGTTAATTCAATGAGCCTTTCTAATTTTTACTCCCAACAGGTTTTTACTTACCGCAAGGAGAGAGGACTATATGTCCATTTATATTTATATATTACCATAATAATTTTTAATGTCAAATAGAAACATTATGCCGCAATTTTTATACGAAAAATTAGATAATGCCATAAAAGAGAGATTTTTAAGTCTTGATGAATTTTCATGCAGGAAAAAACCATCTGATCCTTTGGTTTATCTTGAGAAAAATTTCGCGGAAAATATTAAGTTGCGAGATTATCAAGTAGAAGCATTTGCGCGATTTTTTTATTATTTTGAAAAATATAATAAAAAAGATTATCCGATTCATCTGCTTTTTAATATGGCGACCGGTTCCGGGAAAACTTTAATGATGGCTGGATTTATTTTATATCTTTATAAAAAAGGATATAGCAATTTTTTGTTTTTTGTGGACACAGTAAATATCATTGATAAAACAAAAGCAAACTTTTTAAAAGAATTAAATTCTTCAAAATATCTTTTTGATAAAAATATTGAGATTGACAATAAAATAGTAGAAATAAAAGAAGTTGAAAATTTTAATAACGCAAATAAAAAAGATATAAATATAAAATTTACCACAATAAACGGATTACACAGAGATTTAACAAACATAAAAGAAAATGCGATTACCTTTGATGATTTTGAAAATTATAAAATTGTTATGCTTGCGGACGAAGTTCATCATTTGGATTCTGCGACAAAAAACAAGCAAAAAGCGTTGTCTAAAAGTTTAGAAACAAAAGGAAGCTGGGAAAACACAGTTGAGGAAATTTTAAATAAAAATAAAGAAAATATTTTATTAGGTTTTACCGCAACAGTAGATTTGAATAATAGCGATATTAAAGAAAAATATTTAGATAAAATTATTTATAAATACGATTTAAAAGAATTTAGAGAAGACAGATTTTCTAAAGAGATAAAAAATATTTCTTTAGACACAAAAAAATATGAGGATTTAATGTTGCAAGCAATAATTTTATCGCAGTATAGATTAAAGTTGGCGGAAAAAAGATTGGGAATATTTTTTAAGCCGGTAATTTTATTTAAAGCGCAAAAAACAATTGATCAATCAAGAGAGAATCTGGAAATTTTTACAAAACTGGTTGAAAATTTAACAGGAGAAGAAATAGAAAAGATTTATAAAATTTTAACAAAAGATTTTGACAGCGGAAAATTATTTAAAGACAAAAACGAAACAAAAGAATTGTTTGAAAAAATTTTTCAGTTTTTTGGCAAAACAAAAAAAGATTTTGAAAAATTGGCAAAAGAATTGAAAAGAGATTTTGGTCAAGATAAAATTTTATTCACAAACAATAAATCAAAAGAAACAAAGTCTTTAAGCAAATCAGTAAAAGAAGATCTTGAAAAAACTCAAAAACTTTTAAATTCATTGGAAGATAAAAACAATTTAGTGAGAGCGATTTTTACCGTGAACAAACTTAATGAAGGCTGGGATGTTTTAAATTTATTTGATATTGTGAGATTGTATAACACAAGAGATGAAAAACACGACGGAAATAGAAACAGAAAAGCCGGGAAAATTACTATTTCAGAAGTCCAGTTAATAGGCAGAGGAGCGAGATATAATCCTTTTTCATTGCCAGAAAAAGCGCTTGCTCCAAATATTAAAGACGAAAAATCAAAAAGAAAATTTGATAATGCCGAAAAAAATGAATTAAGAATTTTAGAAGAATTTTATTATCACGCAAAATATAATCATAAATATATAAATGAGTTGCAAAACGAACTTGTTAATCAAGGATTAAAAGACGAAAAAGAAAAAGTTAAAATCATCTTAAAATTAAAAGAGGATTTTCAAAAAACAAATTTATATAAATCAGGAACAATTTTTGTAAATAAAAAAATTTTAAGAGACAAGACTAAAATTACATCGTTTGAATATTTAAAGTGCGATTTAAAAATAAGCGCTAATTTTTCAAAAACAAAAAAACTTTTTGACGGAAAAAAAATTGAAAATAAAGAAACAATAAATAAAAAATTTAATTTAGGATTTTTTGGAGAAAATGTAATTAAAAAGGCTATTGTTAAGAATGAGTTTTTCTCGTTTAAAAATATAAACTCGCGTTATTTTTTGATTTTAAAATCTATTGATGATTTAAGAATAAATAAAAAATTCTTGCCATCTTTAGAAATCTCTGTAAATTTTGCGAAAGAAGAATTGAAAAATATTTCAGATAACGAAAAGTTAGAAATATTTTCTGATGTTTTAAATTTTTTGGAAAATAGAATTAAAGAAAATTATTCTGAATATGAGGGAAGCGAAAAATTTGAGCCAAAAGAAATAAAGCAAGTTTTTAAAAAAGAGCATTCTTTTTATGTGTCCGATAAAGATAGCGAAAAAGTTAAAAAACAAGAGGAATTTAATAATGGCGTAGATTTACTAAATAAAGAGTGGAACGCCTATGAAGATAATTATGGGACAAGCGAGGAAAAATATTTTGTTGAAGAAATAAATAATATGATGGATGATTTGAAAGAGAAATTTATAGATATTCATTTATTAAGAAATGAGCTGTTTTTCAAGATTTATAATTTTAGTGACGGACAAACGTTTCAGCCAGATTTTGTTCTGTTTATGAAAAAGAAAAACGGAAAAGAAATAAATTACCAATTGTTTATTGAACCGAAAGGAGATAAGTTGATTTTTGAAAAAGATGAAATAAAAAAAGAAAAGTTTTTGCTTGAAATAGAAAATAAATTTAAAACAGACAAAATTTGGGAAAGCAAAAATTTGCGAATTATCGGAATGCCTTTTTATAATAAAAATTCAAAAGAAATTGCGTTTAGAAAAAAAATGAACGAGATCAATAAATAACTATGCAAATTTTAATTATAAAAAAATCGGACATTTAAAGCCAGGGCAAAAAATAAAATTTAAACATTTTAAATAATCGTGCTATAATTTTAATTAAAAAAGATGATTTAATAAAATGATAATAGGATAAAAAATAATAAGATAAAATTAAGCAAAAAATATGATAAAAGTTAGAACACGATTTGCTCCAAGTCCTACAGGGTTTTTGCACATAGGCAGCTTAAGAACCGT
>JAYEJQ010000051.1:0-10326 GCA_034660735.1 Patescibacteria group bacterium
AATTTTTATATTTGTATTGTTAAATTAGTTAAAAAACTTTGTTTTATTTATGAATCAAGATATTGAAAAATTAGTTTATGAATGGATGTTTACTGATAGTAGCAAAGTTGATATAGATAGTAGATATTATTGCTCAACGCGCGATGTTTTTCAAGCACGGTTGAATATGATGATTGTCTATTTGTTAAAAAATTATGAAATAAAAGAAGAAAATATTTATATGGTTTCAGCTATTGCTGGCGAGATTGGAAACAATTCTTTTGATCATAATTTAGGGAATTGGAAGGATATTATTGGAATTTTTTTCGCGTATGAGGTTATTGATAATAAATTAAAGATTTGTTTGGCTGACAGAGGGCAGGGAGTTTTAAATACATTAAAAAGAGTTAAACCAGAACTAAAAAATGATTTAGACGCCTTGCAAACCGCTTTTACTGAAAAAATTTCAGGCAGAGCTCCTGAAAATAGGGGAAATGGATTAAAATTCGTTCGCAACAACGCAAAAGATTTCGGGGTTGTTGTTGATTTTTATTCAGGAAACGCTGTCGCAAAATTAAATAGTAAAATGATAATTAAAAAAATAGATAGATATTTTCAAGGGTGTCTAACAATAATTAAATTTTAATATGCTTATAGAAATAAAAAAATTCGGCGAAGTTTTAATTTCTAGACCTGCCGGAAAGGAGGCTTTTTTAACTATGTCGGCTTATCTAATTAAAGATTTAAATGAAAATGAATTAATTGAAATTGATTTTAAAGGAGTAAAAGTGTTAACGCCGTCATGGGCGGACGAAGTCATCACAAAATTAGCAGAGAAGTTTAAGAATATTAAATTAATCAATACAGATAATATTACAGTAAAACAGACATTAAAAACCTTGCGAGAATATTCAGGATTAAAAATTTAAATAAAAATTATGTTTATATCATTAAATTGGTTAAAGGATTTTGTTAAAATTCCAAGTTCAATAACTTCAGAAGAGTTGGGTTTGCGTTTGACAATGTATACTGTTGAAATTGACGGAGTGGAAAAACAGGCGGATAAATTTCGTAATATTATTGTTGGCAAGATTTTAGAAATTAAAAAACATCCGAACGCAGACAGGTTGCAAATAGCGAAAATTGATGTTGGCAAAGAGAGAATGATGGATGTTGTTTGCGGAGCGTCTAATATTGAAATTGGACAGATGGTTCCAGTCGCGATAATGGGGGCTAAATTGCCAAATGGATTAGAAATTAATGAAACTGAAATTCGCGGAGTAAAATCTTGCGGGATGATTTGCGCGGAAGATGAATTAGAATTAGGCGATGATCATAGCGGAATTATAGTTTTGGAAAAAGACGCAAAAATTGGACAAAATTTAGGAGAGTTTTTAAAATTAAACGACACGATTTTTGAAGTTGATAATAAATCAATTACGAACCGCCCAGACTTATGGGGGCATTATGGAATGGCTCGCGAGATCAGCGCGTTTTTAAAAGTTGAATTAAAAAAATTAAAGGTTGGCTTAAAATGTTTGCAAAAAATCACGGATAAAAAAATTAACATTAAAATTGAAAAACCTGAATTATGCAAGCGGTATATGGCAATAGAAATGAGTGGAATAGAAATTGCTCCGTCGCCAAAATGGATGCAGAAAAGATTGATTGCTGTCGGGATGAAGCCGATTAACAATATTGTTGATATTACAAATTTTGTGATGTTGGAATTAGGGCAGCCACTCCACGCTTTTGATAAAAATTTAGTTGATAAAATAGTCGTAAGACAGGCGAAAAAAGGCGAGACAATAGAAACATTAGATAAAGAAAAAAAAGAATTAGATAAAGATATTTTAGTTATTGCAAACAGTAAAAAGCCATTGGCGGTTGCTGGCGTAATTGGAGGAATTGACAGTGGAATTACGGAAAAAACAGATTCAATAATTATTGAATCCGCAAATTTTGATTTTCTTACAATTAGAAAAGCATCGCAAAAAATTGGAACGCGAACAGAGTCTTCAATGCGTTTTGAAAAAGGGTTTGATCCGAATTTATGCGAAATCGCGATAGCGCGTGCGGTTGAATTGACAAAACAGATTTGTCCGCAAGCGAAAATTGCAAGCGATTTAGCTGATAAAAAACAGTTTAAAAAAGATAAAAAAATAATTGAATTGGATTTAGAATGGCTGAATAAAAAAATAGGAGATAATATTTCGGAAAAAAAAATTGTTAAAATTTTAACAAGTTTAGGATTTAAAATTAAAAAAGATCAAAAAAATATTTTAGCCGTTGAAATTCCGAGTTGGCGCGCTGGGAGAGATATAACAATTCCTGAAGATTTAGTGGAAGAAATCGTCAGGATTTATGGTTATGATAATTTGGAATTAAATATGCCGATGGCTGAAATAAAATCGTCGGTAATTCATAAGGAACAGATATTAGAACAAAAAATAAAGAATATTTTAATCGGATCTCCAATTTTATCAGAGGTATATAATTATTCTTTTGTCGGCGAAGAGCAGTTGGCAAAATTAGGAATCGGTTTTTCAAATTATATTAAATTAGCAAATCCTATTTCAAATTTACAGACGATGCTTCGGCAGAATTTAACTGTAAATTTGCTTGAGAATATAAAAATTAATCAAGCGAAATTTAATGAAATTCGCTTGTTTGAAATCGGCAGTGTATATTTTTCAGAAGATGGCGATATTTATAAAGACAGTAAAAACAGGAAAAAATTGCCGCGCGAAGAAAAAATATTAGGGATTGTTTTGGTTGGAGGAAAGAACAATAGCCTTTTTAAAGAGATGAAGGGCATTGTTGAATATTTAGCGGAAAATTTTGATTTAGAAATTAATTTTAAACAGGCGAAAAATATCAAAGATTGGGAAGATGAAAAATTCGCGTCGCTGATTAAAATCGGTAAAACAGAAATCGGCTCAATAAATATTTTAAAAACCGCGGCGGCTAAAAAAATAGGTATTAAAAAAGAGGTTGTTTTCGCTGA
This sequence comes from Patescibacteria group bacterium, assembly GCA_034660735.1. GTDB lineage: Bacteria > Patescibacteriota > Patescibacteriia > JAACEG01 > JAACEG01 > JAGLTA01. Next base: position 2,987 of record JAYEJQ010000051.1, read on the forward strand.
AATTATTTTAAAAAATTTTTTCAGCGAGATAGAAAAAACAGTGAGCAAAAAATATAAGCCGCGCGAAAAATATCCGTCGGTAGTCCGCGATCTCGCTTTTGTTATTGATGTAAAAATGTCATATAGCGAAATAAGAGAAGAGATTTTAGAATTTAACAAAGAGATAAGAAACGTTGAATTATTTGATGAATTTGTCAACGGAAAATTAGGCGATAATAAAAAAAGTTTGGCTTTTCATATTGTTTATCAAGCAGGCAGAACTCTAATTTCAAAAGAGGTTGATAATTTGCAAAAAAAATTAGTCAACCATTTAAGAGATAAGTTTAAAGCAGAGATCCGCGATTTTTAAATTTTGTATAATAAAAAATTAAAAAATATTCAAAAGTACAGGCTCTGAAATAAACTCAAGATGACAATTTGAAAAATAATTTATTTAATTTATTCCCGATTATTTCAGGATTGTATTTTTTTTCAGCGATTTTTCTGCCGTTAATCCCCATATTTTTTTTAAGTTCGTCATTTTTTAAAATTAGACGCATTTTTTCAGTCAAGTCGTCGGCGTTTTTCGGTTCTGTTAAAAATCCGTTTATCCCATTTTCAACTAAGCTTCTTACGCCAGGAAGATTAGAAGCGATTACAGGAATTCCGCTTGCCATCGCTTCTAACAAAACAATCCCAAATGCTTCTGATTTATCAATAGACGGTAAAACAAAAATATCGCTTAAATTATAGAATCGCGTTAAGTCCTTATTGCTTGCCTCTCCAGTAAAAATCACATTATCCCTTAACCCGAAATTGAAAGCCGTTTGCTGATACTCAAATTTCATATCTCCATCACCTACGATTATAAGGCGGACATTGTCTGTTTTTTGTGTTAGTTTATAAAATGCTTTTATTAAAAAATTTACGCCTTTGAAATAGTGAGCCCTGTCTAATCTGCCAACAAAAAGAATAATTTTTTCGTTTTCTTTTATTCTGTATTTTTTAATTAGGGATGATGGACGTTGACGAGGACGAAAGCGGTCTAAATCAATCGAAAAAGGAATTTCAGCGAATTTATTAGTATATTCTTTAAAAATATTTTTAATTTTTGAATGCTCCACGTAATCAAAGGATGACACAATAATTTTATCAGCTGAGCTTAAAATTCGCGGCATTAAAAATTTATAATGCAACTGAAAAAATTTTCCCAACAATCCGTTTCCAATAACATCCATATGATAAGTTATTATCAATTTGGCTTCAGTTTTATTAAATTTTTTCAAGAGCCAGACAATTTCCGCGCTTCCAAAAAAAGGGTAGTGCAGATGTATAATATCAAAATTTTTCAATTTCCAAAATAGTTGTGCTAAAATCGCGCCATTGCCGTATTTAAAAACAGGAAACATTTTATTGACGCGGACTAAAGTCGGAATTTTTTTATTTCGCAGAAAAGCGCGCGGCGTAAAAATAACGATTTCCGCGCCTTGTTTTTTTAGTTCTTCCGCATTATCTAAAGCTGCATTTCCAATTCCTCCTTTATACGGCGGAAAGACACATGTTATTGAAGCAATACGCATAAATTTATAAATTAAATCTCGGCATTTTTCCATATCTTAGCGAAATTTAATTTTTGAATTGTTATTAAAATATTAAAAATTTTCAATTTCCAATGATTAAATTTTTAATATTTTTTTGAATTATGAAATACGTAAAAATTTGTTATTCCGCCCAGCTGCTCGCGAGCGGCGGAACCTGCCCGATTGCCTTGCATTAAGGCAGGCGGGTCTGTCATCTATCACGTTAACTAATATCTAACTGGGATTACTGTCCGCTACATTATGATTAAGATTAATAAAACTTAAATATTATAGTTTCTTTTATTGAGTAATATTTAGTTGCCAACATACACAGATCCTGAAATAAATTCAGGATGACAATAGATAGAATTTGAAAATTAAGAATTGAAAATTATTTATATTATAGCATAAAAAAAATAAAGCAAGGATGCTTTGCTTTATTCGTAATTCGCCGTGAAATTATTTTAGCGGAGCCGTTGCGCGGATTTGAACCGCGGACCCCTTCCTTACCATGGAAGTGCTCTGCCAGCTGAGCTACAACGGCAGTAGAATATTTGTCGATAATTTTAATGCTTTTCTATTTTTTTATAAATACTGCCTAATACTCCATTTACGAATTTTCCTGATTTTTCTCCGCCAAAAGTTTTAGCCAGTTCAATCGCTTCATTGATAGCAACCTTTGCGGGCATATTATAGTTAAATTTTAATTCATAAACGCCTAATCGCAATATATTTCTGTCAATGATAGTAATTTTTTCAATCGGCCATTCAGGCGCGTATTTCGCGATTGTTTTGTCTATGTTTTCTATATTGTCAATTACGCCGTTTATTAGATTTTCAACAAATCCAAAATCGTTATCTTTTGAAATCTGCTCGCTTATTTTTGCTTTCATCTCTTTTTTGATAATTTTAAAATGTTCGTTTATTTTTTGATAATGTAAAGAGAACGCAGATCTGAAGTCTGATTGGTATAATATTTGCATAGCGATAATTCTGCAAAAATGACGATTATACATATTATTTTTTATTTTTAACGGTTTTTTCTTTTTTTGCCTTTTCTTTTTTTTCTTTTCTCTCTTTTTTCTTTTTTTCAGCTTCAGCTTTTTTCGCGCCTTTCTCTTTTATTGTTAAGACCTGTCTGCCTTTGTAAGTTCCGCAGTTTAAGCAAGCGGTATGAGGCAAAATCGCTTTTTTGCATTTTGGGCAGGAAGCCAAATTAACTTTTTTAAGAGCATTATGCGATCGCCTTTGGTTGCTAGCGGATTTTGTTTGCTGTTTTTTTGGTACTGACATAAAGATTATTTTTTAAAGTTGATTTATTATTTTGTATACTATCTTATTAAACGCAATAAGTCAATTATTACTGTTGAATTTTATAGCATTATTACGCGCCGCCGCAGTCCCTATCAGAGACTGTTGTGAGACGGAATTTTGTCTGCTCAAAAAGAAAATTTGATTATTTTGTTTAATATTTAAGAACGAGAAGTTTTTCCGACTTCCTTTTTAAAAATTATTATTCATCTGCAAAATTTTGGGGAAGGAATTTTTTCTTATTATTGTATATTATTTTAAGAAAATTCCTGAATCGTTTATCGCGTTGTTATCGGATGTAATTAAAAGTTTTTGTTTTGCGCCTGCCCGCCGAATTGGCGGGAAGCAAAACATTGTTTGGGGCTATTTTTTATTTTTTTATTTAAATTTTTATTTTATAAAATTATAATGTATTTCTAATTAATAATATATTTTGAATAAGGTGAATTATTCTTTATAAGCAACATCGTAACATAACCTTTATGTATAATTTTATCTTCCTTAATGTTTAATTTTTGCATTAATTTTTTTAAGTTGTTTTTATTAAAATCTTTATCGTTTAAAGATTCTATCTCAATAAAATCGCCTAGACCATCAATAGCATCTAAGCAAATAGTTAAGTCATTAAATTTATATTCTTTTCGATATTTATTAACTACTATAATTTTTTCCAAGCCCATAGCTTCAAGCATATCTGTCGATTTTTTTGTGTCATCTATTTCGAATTCATATTCTTCCCAGACTCCATCCTTTTTTGATTCAGCGCCTTTGTAGGTCATAAATTTTTTATCTTCTTCGTCGCGTATTCGCATTAAAAAAGAATATCCTATTTTTTGATATAAATTAATTTCTCCAAAATATTCATCAACCTGTTTTGTCTCTTTTATTAATTTAGCTCCAAGTTTGATAATATTTTGTTCAATTTTTTCTAAATTATTTATTTTGGCTCTTATTTCAATTTCCATATTTTATTTTAAAGCTTTTGTTGGGCAAACTGACGCACAAGCGCCACAACCAATGCATTTATTTTTATCTATAATTATTCTATTATTATATAATGATATAGCACCTTCTAAACATATATTAACACAGGATTTACATTTAATACAAAGAGCTTTATCGTATTTAGGTATAATTTTATTCATTTGATGAGAACGGGATAGTATTGGTAATAGTAATCCTTTAATTTCATTTGTGGTTGTGTATTCATTTATATTTAACCAGTTACGGAAATCATTAATAAATTTATTAAAAAAAGTATATCGTTTATTGCCGGCTAAATGGGCAGCAGAATATATTTGTACTGCACTGGCACCGGCCATAATCATTTTAATAGCATCTTCAGGAGTGGTAACACCTCCACAAGCAATAATTGGTATATTTAATTCTTGATAAAGATTTGCCACGTCAGTAAGCGCCGTATGAAAAATTATTTTACCAGATAATCCTCCTTTTCCGCTGTTTATACCTAAAGTTAATTCAGGATTGCCGTTACTTATGTCAAAATCTAACACTGGTCCAAAAGTATTAATAACTACAATAGCGTCAGCGCCTGCTTTTTCAGCAATTTTAGCAAGATTTACAATAAAGTCAGAATGACCCAACTTTAAAGCAATAGGCGTTTTAATATTTTTTTTAAGAGTTTTTACTAATACGGAAATATGTTTAGAATTTCTATTTATAAATCCATGAGCTTCATTGCTGTGAGCACAACTAATATTTATCTCTATAAAAGGAAAGTTATATTCATCAATTATTTTACAAACTTTTAAACAATCATCTATATTTCTACCAGACACTGACATTATAATTCTTTTTGTTTTAGATAGCTCTTTTAAGTATGGTTGCCAGTAGTTAATTAAGTTTCCTGTCCACTCACAGTTTCTAATCCATTTTTCTTTTTTGTTAATATTTAAGTGATATGAGGGATGAAATTTTCGACCGGAAGCGTATTTAAATCTTGTTGTTCGCGGTACTATGGCTCCGACATCTGATTTTAAAAATTTATCAATCCTTTCTTTAGTATTTGTAATAGTGCCTGAACCAAGCCAAATAGGATTTGGGAAAGTGCTTCCTAAAATTTTACAAGATAAATTTACCATAAAATATTTACTTTAATTTAATCTTATATTCCTTTTCAGCCGGTAACCTTAATTCTTGTTCAACTTCATTAGTTATTAACTCTGCTAATTCATCCCTATTATCCCAATTTATTTCAACAATTTTATTGATCAATCCTTCTTTTTTTAATTTTTCTATCATTTTTATCTCATCCATTGCCTTGTTTAATCTTGCTTCCCTATCAATATCTTTTTCTGAATCTCTTAATTTTAAGTTATATTCTAAATATTCGTCATCAGCTGTTAACGCGATTGCAAAAATTTTACTACCATATAATTTTTTAAACAAAGAAATATTATCTGGATGAATTTTTGTTAAGATTTGTTTTTCTTTTTCTAATAGTTCGTCAATTTATTCTTTAGAAAATCCGTACCAGTCACTATCAGGTCCAAATGGTTGGTGTGCTACAATAATTTTTCTTTCTTTTTTCATTTTTAAAAAATTATCAACAGAAATATCTGTTTTTCTATCCAAACCATCTGATGATCGCCTGGCTCTTGTTGTAAAAACCGTAAGTTCTGATAATTCAGGAAATTGATTTTTAATAGCTTGTTTGGCGAAATTTTTTCCTACTCCAGATGGTCCGACAAGAGCAATTATTTTTCCCGACATAGGCTTTTATCTAATTTTATAAAAATTTGTTTTATTAATATTGTGGCATAGCAACCTGTTGGAAGAAAAAAGGATATTTGTATTTTGCGTTTACCTTTATTTAGCTCGTCTTTTCCAGTACTTATAGGGAATATAGTAGTTGCTAAAAGCAGATTGCGTACATATTCTTTTTGGACCACTTTGTATGTGTCTTTATCAATTTCATAACCGTTAACTGCTAGTATGTTACAGACTTGAAAAGTTTCATTTCTGATTAATGATAATGAACCAATTTTAGAAAAAGGATGTTAAAAAGTATTTTCCTTTGTTTTACTTATGTAATTACTGGCTTTTTTATTCCATAAATAACTGTTATAAGAAGAAATAAAAAAGCGAACTTTTGCAAAATTTATTTGTTTGAAAAATTGTTTACAATGAATATGATTTATTTTTATTGGTTTTTTAACATTCGCTAACTCGCTGTTTTTAGATTTTTTAAATTCTTTATAAGCTGTAATCCAATCTTCACTAATAATCGCTTTGCCAATTAAGTGAGTATTGTATGGTCCGCCAACGATTCCAAACCTTTGGTTGTCGTAATAATTAAGAAAATTTATAAATCTATTATTTTTACAGTAACTATAAGATAATTCAGTTGTTTTTTGATCTAAATTTCTAATAGTTAATTTAAAACTATTACCATGTAGCAATCTTGGAGTTAATGAATTTTTACCATAACCTTCAATATTTTTTATCTGTAATCTATAATCGTCAGAATTAAACTTTTTATTAAATAATTTAATATCATTTTCAAAAATTATTTTGCGAATAGATATTAATTGATAAGTAATACCATCTTCGTCTTTTAATCTTTGCGCAGAAATATCTTCTTGATTTAAATTAAATTCTTTTTTTATTTCGTCCAAGGCATCAAAAGTAGTCATTCCACTTTTTTCCATCCAAAGATAAGAAAAATTAGATTTATTGTAATGATAAAAATTCGGCTGTAATGAAATTTCGTTTACAATAAAATCTTTTTTTATCTGTTTTATTTTATAATTAAATTGCATGGTTTTATATTTAATAAAAGTAATGCGAGGAAGATGTGTTTTTTGTCCCCCTTGCATTTATTTGCCGCAATGACCTTTTACAACTACTTTGCCCTGAATAATTTTATGAGCAGGGCGATTGTGGTATTTAGCCAATCTGGCAAACTGTTGCTTACATTTATGGCACTTTAGATTTCCCTTTGTGAAATCTTTTAAAATACTTTCGACATAACATTTAACCAAAGAGCCGGGACCTTCTTTTTTATACCTATACAACAATGTTCCGCAATTGGCGCAAATTATTTTAATTACGAATTCTTTAGTTTTTTTCTTAGCCATAGTAACCTCCTTTCAAAAGAGCGATTTGTCTTTTGTTTATAGAACTTTATTATAAATACCACCTTTTGTCAAAAATAAAAAAATAAAAAATAGCCCCAAATAATTATCCGCGAAGCGGATAAAAAACTTTTAATTATTTTATATAACTGGTTTTTATACGAACTTTTTGTTTAGATAATATGCTTGATTTGCATGTTATACTCCTTTGTTAAAATAATTTCGTATAATACTCCGTAGCTTTGTGTGAAGTTTTATTTGATTCTAAATGAAAAAGTAATCTTTTTAAAATCTACAAAATCGGAATTCGAAAAGCGAAGGAGTATGTGCGAATTTTTTACATAAAAGCCACATTCGCGATTTCGTCGCCTTT
>JAYEJQ010000052.1:0-10296 GCA_034660735.1 Patescibacteria group bacterium
TGCTCGCGAGCGGCGGGGTTGGAGACCGACGCGCGCCCAGCCGTTCGCGAGGGGCTGGGTTATACCACTTAACCAATCCCGCATTATAATCATAATAACTTAAAAAATGCGGTTTTGTCAAGAAATTATAAATACAAATAAGTATACAAGTCTATGACTTTTCTCTATTTTATTGTATTATAATTATAAAACTACTTATAATTCTATGAATAATATTATTAAAAAATACAGATTAAAATATTTTGCTGTTTTTTTTGCAGCTTTCGCTTTTTTTTCTTTTCTACAAAGCGCTCCTGTTATGCCTGACCCTGACGGATTTTACCACGCTAAAACAACGTTGCTTATTAGCGAACAAGGAATACCGCAAAATTTCCCTTTTCTGCAATTTACAACATTAAAAGATAACTATATTGACCACCACCTTATCTATCATTTAATTTTAATCCCATTTGTTAAATTTTTTAATCCGCTCATCGGAGTAAAATTCGCGCAAAGCATTCTCGCCGCAATTTTCATAACTGTCTTTTACTGGTTTTTAAAAAAAGAAAAGGTTAAATTAGCGCCTCTTTGGATTATTCTTTTAGCTGCAAATTCCCCGTTTATTTTTCGCGTCTCTTTAATTAAAGCTAACAGCATCTCGCTTATCATTCTATTTGTCGGATTATATGCTATTTTTAATCACAAACACTTGCTTTTATTGATAGTTAGTTATTTGTATGTGCTTTCGTATGGCGGCTGGCCGCTTATTTTAATATGTGTCCTAATTTTTATAACATCCGACTATCTGTTTAAAAAAATAAAACTGAAAACAGTCTGGCAAAAATTAAAAATAAATTTATTATCATCTAATAAAAAACAATCAAATCTAAAATTGCTTTTTTCCTGTTTTACAGGATTGCTTTTTGGCTTGATTATCAATCCTTACTTTCCTAAAAATTTAAAGTTTTACTATGAGCAAATCGTCCAGATAGGAATTATAAATCTCCAGGACAAAATCGGGGTCGGCGGCGAATGGTATCCATACAAACCGCTGGAACTACTGTCAAGTTCGGGTCTTGCGGCTATTTTTTTTCTTATTTCCGCTGTTATATTTTTTATCTCGCTTAAAAAACAGAATGGAAAAAGTTTATCTTTGCTAATTATGGCTTTGTTTTTTTTTACTATCACGCTAAAATCAAGGAGGTATGTTGAATATTTAATCCCGTTTGCTATCGCTTTTTCCGCCGTAGCGGCTGCTCGCGGACTGAACAGTAAAAACGCAAAAGAGTTCTATTTTTTGCTGCAAAAATTTTATCGCAAAAAAACAAAATGTACGGCTACTTTAATAATTTTTTTTATATCCGCCAGCGCTTTCTTAATAACAAGGGACATTTATAAAACAAAGCAAGAGCTCTCTGTCGGATCTAATTTAACTTTATATAAAAACGCCGCGGAATATATTAAAAAAAATTCCGACAGCGGAGATATTATTTTTCACGCGGATTGGGACGACTTCCCTGCTCTATTTTATTATAATAGTAAAAACTATTATTTAGTCGGACTTGATCCGACCTTTATGTATAATTACGACACTAATCTGTATAATCAATGGGCTAAAATTACCACTGGTGAAGGCGGGGAAGATTTATATAACAAAATAACAAAAAAATTTAACGCTAAATTTGTTTTTTTGGATAATGAGCATACTGCTTTTAATAATTATTTATTCATCAACCCTAATTTTCAATTAGCGTATTCCGACGACGAAGCAAAAGTTTATAAAATTAAATAAAATTTGACAACCGCGCTGTTTTTTGATTTTTTAATAATTTTAGTAAAAAAAATTTCTAAATTATTTTTATTTCTGCTATAATATTTATATGTTTAATAAAAATGAAAAAATAAAAATTCAAAAACAACGTGGATTTACATTGATAGAATCTTTGATAACTATAGTGGTCGTCGCAATACTATTTTTTGGAGTCTATAATCTTATAATCTATTCTGTAAAAATCACTAATGAAAATAAACACCGCGCCGCCGCGGCTATTATCGCTAACCAAAAAATAGAAAGGATACGCAATCTGCCGTATGATGATGTCGGAACTGTATCTGGAATGGTTAACGGGGTAATTTTAGATAATGAAACCATCTCCCAAGGCGGAAACGTTTTTAATGTTAACACTTTGGTTAAGCACGAAGACGATCCGTTTGACGGAACCGTTAGCGACACTGATACAATTCCGACCGATTATAAATCAGCAAGTGTTAAAGTAAGCTGGAATGGTCCATTCGGGCAAAAAAATATTATAGTTTCTACGATAATCGCGCCTAAAGGTATTGAAACTAATGCTGGCGGCGGAACTTTGGTAATCAGCGTTTTTGACGCTAACGGGCTGCCTGTCAATTTAGCTGATGTCCATATAAAAAACCAAGATTTAGCCCCTGTAATTGACTTTACGGCGGAAAGCAATGATCAAGGCAAGTTGATTTTTTATGGCGCGCCAGTCTCAACTGAAGGATACGAAATAACTGTTACAAAAACTAACTATAGCACGAGTTCCACAACTCCGAGAACAGTAGAAAATCCAAATCCGACCAAGCCTAACGCCACTATTATAGAAGGACAAAAAACCGAAATAAGTTTTGCCATTGATCTGTTAAGCGATTTAACTATTAAAACAGTTGCTATAAATCTTCCGCAAAACTGGCGGATAAGTTCGGACAGTTCAGGGGAAAGCCAGATAAACGCGCGCATAGCCATTGATAATTCAGGATCTATTTATGCTGTGTGGCAAGACTATCGCCAAACCTCGGCTTCTAAAATATACGCGCAAAAATATAATTCAAGCGGCGAGGCTCAATGGCCTAATCCGTCATCTCCAGATGATATCGTAATAGCAACCGCGAATAATACCATCCTCCCTGACATTTTAGCGGACGACTCTGGCAATCTATATGTCGGATGGCATGACGGATCAACTGGAAATCAGGAAGCTTACATTGTTAAGTTAAATTCCGCGGACGGTTCGGATTTATGGGGAGGAGAGAAAAAAATAAATACATTAGCTGACGCGGCAGACCAATCACATGTAAGAATAGCTCTAGCGGAAAGCGCCGGAAGCGCGACTACCAGCGCCGTATGGCAAGATAATCGCGACGGAGATTTTGATGTATATATGCAAATATTAAATCCTATCGGAAGCATACAATTAAACCCCGAAATTAAAATAAATACTAATCCTGCAGCGGACGGATCAGACCAATATGAACCTGTTATAGCTATTGGATCGCTACGCGATAATTATATTGCTTGGACTGATAAAAGAGATGGGGATTTTAATATCTACAGCGCGAAATATTCTTCTGCCGCTACATTGCAATGGGAGAAAATTATCAACACAGACACTGGAACCTCGGGACAAACAGAACCCGACATAACTATTGATCCTAATGATAACATTTATATTGTCTGGACAGATGAAAGAAACGGAGATAAAGACATATACGCACAAAAATATGATAGCGAAGGAAATATTTTGTGGACAGAAGATTTGAGAATAAATATTGAAAACGAATCAAACAGTCAATATTCTCCGAGTATAGCTATTGATTCTAATGATAACATTTATATTGTCTGGACAGACGAAAGAAACGGAGACAAAGACATATACGCGCAAAAATATGATGGCGAAGGAAATGTTTTATGGACAGAAGATTTGAGAGTAAATATTAACTTAGATTCTTCCGCTCAATATAATCCAGATATCACTATTAATCCGTCAACAAACAAGCCGTTTGCTGCTTGGCAGGACGATCGTAACGGTGATTTGGATATTTACGCCACAGAATTTGATAATTATTTAAGCAGCGGAACGCCAATTGAAAATATTCCGATTACGATAACTGGGATAAAACGAATCGGTGAAGATCCTATAATATGCAAATATAACAAAAATTATTTGTCGGATAGCGTCGGAAACATCAGTTTAACAGATATAGAATGGGATTCTTACAATATTGAATTACAAACTGGATACGAGGATTATACAATGGTTATGTCGTCCCCGAATATGCCAATCTATCTTCCGCCAAATAATTCTAATGAAATTATCTTATATTTAGAATAGGTTTATTAGTATTGATTTTTATTTAATTTTTAGTATATTTAAAAAAGAAGTTTAATAATAACTTCTTTTTTTGTATGAATATAATTAAAGAAAAAATCTTATTAGCAAAAATCAGAGCTGGGGATGAAAAATCTTTCTCTATGCTTTATGATCTGTATGTTGATAAAATATTTCGTTTTATCAGTTTTAAAATAACAAATTCGGATGAAGCCGAAGATTTAACATCTGAAGTTTTTATGCGCGCTTGGCGATATTTTCAGGATGGATATAAAATTGATAATTTAAAAGCGTTTTTATACCGCGTTTCCAGAAACGCGATTATTGATTTTTATAAAAAAAATTACAATAAAAAAACAGTCGCGCTTGAAGAATGCGAAACTGCTGAAAATTCAAAGAAAGTTGAAACTGGAAAAAATATAATAGATAAAATAGATCTTGATATTGAGTTAAAACAGATATTAAAAAATTTAGATCTTCTAAAAGACGAGTATAAAGAAATTATTCTATTACGTTTTATTGAAGATTATTCAACATCTGAAATAAGCAAAATTATGAATCGCTCTAAAGGAGCGATTAGGGTTTTGCTCCATAGAGCATTAAACGCGTTAAAAACGAAAATGTAAAAAAAATAATTTGGGCATAATAATAAAATTTAAATAAAAGGATTTTCTACTGCTCCAAAATCAGGAGTTTTTTTATTTTCCTTCTGTTTTATTTTTTGATCAACTTCGTTAAACAATTCAATATTGACATTTTCTGCAGATATTTCTCTTTGTAGTTGATTGATAGAATCGGCTTCTTGGATTGTTAAATAAAAATTTTTATACAAAAAAGACAAAGTTACCGCCATCCATATTAAAAGCGCGGCTGTAATAAAAATAACAAGATATTTAATTAAGTTGCAAATTTCTATTTTTGTTTTCATACTTTTCAAATTAAAATTTTACATTATAATATAAATTTAGTCTATACTATTTTTACAATTATTTTGAATTACAAAATAGATTAAAATATAATTTTGTCATTTCTGTGAAAACCAAATTCGCTGACAATTCTTAAAGAAATGTCATTCTGATTAAAATAAACAAGTGACGAATGAATAGGATGAAAAAATCTGCATTACTTATTGGCAAAATATTATTAAAATAACTGAATATCAAAAATTTAGATTTTAATTTTTTTTACCTCAAATACACATAGGCGATGATTGATAATTTCATATTTCTAAATGAACTTCCGTCATCGCTTGCGCGCGCGGCTCCGTCAGAATTTAAGGTTAGCGACTCTATGTTTAAATAATATTTTTGCGTTTCCAATAAATGCAGATATCTTGCCAAATCAATAAATTTCCCTTCTGAATTAATAACTATTCTTAATTTTGTCCCGCCGTTCTTTTCGGTCTTGCTAATCTTGATGTTTTGATCTACATAATGTTTTTTAGCAATCAACTCCAAATTTTTAATAAATCCCAATTCATCTTCCTTTTGCGCGAAAACCGAGTATGTATTCGCTGATTTTTTAACCCTATTCAATTCATTAATATTTTTTTGAATATTCTGCCCTTTTAGCTGTTTTTTCAATAAAACTTGTTTCCTATTTTGAATCTCCTGAGAGATATCTTTAATGTCGGCCATTAAAGGCAATAATAAAAATACACTTAAAGTGATTATAGCAAAAAGCCATAAAATAGTAACAATTAAAATTTTTTTCTTATATCGCATATTAACTTTCAAGGTAAAGGTTTAAAAAATTGTCGAGATTTAATTAGGATTGTCGCGTAATTAATTTCGTGACAAGTCTATTATTGGTTTAAATATAGCTCAGTTGATAATTCAAATTTTACATTCTCCTGAAATAAAAGATCGTTGATTGATAACTTTATATCCTTCAAAAAATTTGATGAATTGATTTTTTCTTTATAACTTATCAAGTCTTCCCTTGTTGCCGCAAGCCCCTTAATTTCTAAATTCAAAATATTATTTTTTTTCTCTATTTTTTCTGGAAATCTAAAAGATAGGTGTGTTAAAGTTATATTTTTAGGAGTTAAATTTATAATTTTCAGAAACAGATCTGTAAAAAAAATATTCTCATTTTGGACAAAACTCAAGAATCCTATTTCGCTGTTAAAATTTTTTATCTGCTGATTTAATTCTTTGTTGCCTTCTGTAATAGCAATGTTTTGGCTGTCTATATTGCTTAAATTATTTTTAATAATGTGCTTTGCCATCAACGTTATTGAGATATTAATAATAAACAGCAAAGACGAGATAAAAACCAACTTTTCTATCACTAAATAAATATTCTTAGTATGAAATTGTTTTTTCTCCTGCGGGGAGATTAAATCAAGAATGATCATATTGTAGAACGCCTCTTAGCGCCATGCCGATTGCCGCCGCGTATGGAAGAAATTTTTGGCTGGAATCTTGCGCATAGTTTATATTTGCTAAAGGGTCGGCTATAACTGTTTTAATTTTTAATTTTTTATTTATTAATTTATCAAACTCTGGCATATTAGCATCTTCGCCGCATAAAATTATCTTGTTCACTGACGATCTGTCTGCTATATTATTATCCCGATGAAATAATATGGCTTTTTCTATATAATTTATAATTTCGTCTAAATAAGGGCTCAAAACTTTCTTCACAGCCCCTTTGCATTTTTTGTCGCTGAATCCGCACACCTTTTTTGCTTTCCGCGTCTGCGCGTCTGATATCTTGAGATTATCAGATATTGCTTGAGAAATTATTTTGTCTGAGAATAAAGAGGTTGCCGTGAACTCAATTATTTTATTGTTTCCTAAAATAATAGTTGAAGAAGTATCACCTACATTGATAACAATTTTGCTGTTTAAATCATTTTTTTTAATATCAATAATAGACCTTAAAACTGCTGCTGGTTTCACATCTAAGCATGACAATGAGACACCTGCTTGTTTGAATGATTCTGTATAACTATCAATAATCGCTTTTTGGGCAGCCCCGACTAAAACATTATTTCCGCCTACAATCTGCCAATCCACATAAAGATCATCTACTTCTAAAGGAATGCTCTGCTTAATCTCCTCTAAAATACTCTCTGGAATTTGAGAAAATTTATTTCTTCTTTGCGATTTTAACAACCCAATATCAACAACTTTAATCATCTTAATGAAAGTCCTCGCTTCTGGAATAGAACTTATAACAATTCTATTCCTTTTTCCAGTTTTATGAATCTTTTTAAAAAACGTTGAAAGTTGTTTAACAAACTTTTCTTGATTTTTAATTTCGCCGCCTATTATAATACCAGGACTTAAAAAAACTTCTTGATACTCTTCCAACTTAATTACTTTTCCGCTTTTTTTAAGGCAAACCCCTTTTATTGCGGAATCTATAATATCTATTCCAATAGAATAATGTGAAAAAAAATTCAACATAAGTTTATAGACTAAAAATAAATTCGGAATAACAAAATTTTTTATATTTCATAATTCATAATTATTATAATACATTTTACCATAAAATGACAGTAGCGCTACTTCTCTTCCCATGATATAAAAGTGTATTCTCCAGTTGTTGGAAAAGATGGCGGTGGCGCGAAAGTGGTCTGTGAATCATAAATTGAATTTGTGGTGTTATAGCCGTCTACTGTGCCTGATCCGCCTACCCATGTCCATGTCCAAACTTGATTTGTAATAATTCCCCCATATACCGTGATGCTATTGGTAACGCGGCGCGGCAAATATAAATTTCTAAAAACTCGCCCGTTTTGCGCCAGCAAAATAGCGTCTATAGTTAAATCGGCTGGGGCGTGACGCGGAACTTTAACATGCTTTTGCCCGATAAGCCCTAAAATATGACTGCCGTCGCGCGCCAAATAATTGATATTGCCATTAATATGAACGGTCTTTCTTTTGTTCGGATTATCAGGCAGTCTGGCGGCGACTAAAGTAGCTCTACCATTTACAGTCCCTTCAACCCAAATATCGTCTTCAATATATATAAGCCCGTTACCTGGAATTAGATAATTGCTGTCATAGGTTTCATCATCGATCTCTTCTTTAATATTATCAACATAAGCAGTCCAATCGTCATTTTTTTGTTCAATTGCCGACTTTAAATCATTAACAACATAAACATCAAAAGTTCCGTTTGCTTGGAATATAATATGATAGCCGTCGTTCCCTCCGCCAGAAGATGCCAAATAAACACCTTCGGCTTGAGCGTCAGCTTTTATCTGAGCTATGTCCATTGTAATAACATTAAAGTCAACAGCAGGAACAGGAAAACTCCATAAAGACGAATTCGGACCTGTCCCCCAGACACCCGGCTTTTCTTCATTACTGCATCCATGCCCAGGAGTACAAATATATGTTTCTCTGGCAGATGTCACTAATGAATCATTTGTTCCGTCCATTCTTATCCCGCCGTTAGAATGAAGCTCGCCGCTCACGCTTTCAGAATCTCCGAACCAAACATCTGTGTTTGTTAAAAAAGAATAGTGCGCCAAAGAAGGGATGCCGTATCGCACTTCCACTGTTCTTTTAAGATTAGGATAACTATCTGCCCATCCTATTGATTTGATTGTGGCAATAGTGGATCCTGTCGGCGGCGGAGTTATTTCCAAGCTGAATTTTCCAGTTAACTCTCCTGACGGCGAAGTATATGTATGTTCATATGGTCCATTAGGAGGAATTCCGTCTGGGTCCGCGCCAGTTCCGTCAAAAAAATCTTCCTGCTCATGCGCTAAATGCCAGCGATAATAATTAACTCCAGCTTCCGCAATATGCATTGCTTGAATCTCAGCATTCTGCATCATATAAAGCCGATTTCTGTAAACTCCTAAACTTGCTAATCCGCCAGCCATAGCGATAAATACAGCAACGATTAACATCAAAGCAATTAACATAGTTCCAGATTGATTTTTGAAAAAATAAAACATGTGATTAAATTCAAAATGTAAAAAATAATAATACGAATATATAAATTCCAAGAAACAAGGATACAAACAAATTCAAAATCACAATACTTAAATTCTAAACAATTTGGAATTTCAAATTTGTATCTTGGAATTTGTTTAGTTATTGCATCTTGTATCCTTGTATCTTTAATTAACGATGTTTTTGCATTGTCATTTTGATTTTTGCATTTTGTATTTTGAATTATTAGAGGTTATCCTTCAAATTCCTAATATGAGCTTCCATATCCACATAATAATCCTGTGGCGCTATATTCGGATTAACATTGACTTTTAAAGAAACGCGAACTAATCTGACGGCACTCTTGTCGCTGCTCGGATTGACTATTAAATTATTGTCGGTATCGTAATATGTAAAAATCGCTTCCGATTGATTATTAATATGTAGCGCCACTGTTGTTGTAGCAGTATTAGCGGATGCATATTCTAGCGGATCGCCAGACGGCTTAATAACTTCTTTCTTTAATGTGCAGTCATCTAAAAAATATCTTATTTTTTCTGTAAAATCGTCATCGTCAATATTGCTGTAGAAACTAAAATCTTGCGCTTCAACTAAATCTAATAAATAATCTCCGTTGTCCCCTTGCGCGGCTTCGCGAATCTCTTTTATTATTTCATTTCCCGCATCTCTCGCGTTCTTGACGGCCATATCCTGCTCGGATCCGAACAGATTCATCTTGCCGCCGTAAATGATAAAAACGGTCGCGGCAGAAACCATCATTAGCGAGATAGCTATAGACACAAATACCTCGATAAAAGTAAATCCTGTTTGATTAAAATTTTTATTTTTTAATTGCGGTTTTTTATTCTTCATTTTTACTTTTTAATTTTTAATTTTTAATTTTTTAGCGCTTGCGGTTTTTTAATTTTTTTATAATGAGTATGTAAAATTTGATGACGCAATTTTTCATTTTTATTAAGCCAATCCATTACTTTCTTAACCTGCGGATTTTTGTGCGCCATGCGAATTTTTGCGCTTCTGTCAATCTGATACAGGGCTTTCGACCTTTCCGCTCTCTGCTTCGGCGTTGTCGGAATCGGCTGCCCGCCTCCGCCGATACATCCTCCGGGACATGCCATTATTTCTATATAATCAAACGCTTTCGGATCTTTTTTCAACTCTTCTAACAGCTTTTTGGCGTTTCCAAGTCCGCTAACGACAGCGATTTTTAAAATTCTATCTCCAATTTTAATATTCGCTTTTTTAATCCCCTCCGCTCCTCTCATCGCGGT